>SKZC01000217.1 GCA_007127575.1 Gemmatimonadota bacterium | reverse complement strand
TCCTCTCTCCAAGCATGGGCCCTCTGGCACCCCTCTTCTTCAGTACCCTGGGTGGAGCCATCCTTCTCTCCGTTGCGCTGGCGGCGCTGGGGCACTCCGTAGTGTGGCCCCCCACCCCGCTGGCTTGGGGGGTCCTGGCCGTCTTCTCCCTCACCACCATCGCCCTGGCCGCTCTCCTCCTCTTCCACGCAATGAAGGTCCTGGATGCGGGTCGGGCCGCCATCGGGACCACCATCGAACCCTTCGTGGCGGCCATTTTGGCGATGGCGCTCCTGGGTCAGGGGCTGGACCCCCTCGGGTGGAGCGGCCTGCTGGTGCTCGTGGCCGGCGTCGCCGGGGCCTACTCCTTGGGTCGTCCTCCCTCCCCCCCAAGGTCCTCCGGTCCCCTGGACCCTTCTCCCCCGGCACCGGATCGGCCCTGACGGAACCCGAGCCGCGAACGGAATCCCCATGCCACCGACACGAGTCGGCCGGCGAGGACCCGTCAGGAAGGCGGTGGCAGAAGGAGCTCCACCTCCGCGCCCCCGCCCTCCCGATTCCTCATGCGCAAGCGGCCACCCACAGCGTCGACGACCTGGCGCACATGGGTGAGGCCGAGACCCAAAGCGTCCTTCTCGGTAGTGAAGAAGGGCTCCGTACCCTTTTCCAGGGCCTCGGGTGAGAAGCCGGGACCTCGGTCCAGGACCCGCACCCGGGGGCCGTCCCCCCCATCCTCCACCACCACCTCAACCGGTTGTTCCCCCCCGAAGCGCGCCCCGTTGACCAGCAGCAGGTAGACCGCATCCTTTAACGACTCCGATGCGAACCGCGCCCGCACAGGCCGCTCCTCACCCCGGAGCTTCACCCCTACCTCATACTCCAGGGCGAACTCCCGGGTCACCGCCTGAATGGTCTCGGTAAGGTTGTCTGCACGCACCTCCTCTTGACCGTCCCGGGTGAAGAACTCCAGGTCTGCCAGAGCATCGAGTGCCCCTTGGGCCGCTTCCCGCAGGGCATCGGTCCGGTCCCCGGCCCGCTCTAACGGCCGGACCACCGCCCCTTCCAGATATCGAGCGATGCGAGCCAGGGCCTGATCGCCGCCTCCCCCTCCTGAGCTCTCGTCCCCTGGGAGCCTTCGAGATAGCTCTCGTCTAAGCTCCCGGAGCTCAGGGGCCTCATTGGGAGGTCCGGAGGGGGACACCAACCCTTTCCGGACCTCGGTAAGGAGGGCGTTCACGTCCCCTCCAGTTCTTTCAGCGTCAGGACCCCGGCGGAGCCAGAGAGAGACTGCGACTCCGGCGAACAGGAATGCCAGGATCCAGGCGACGAGCTCGGTCATCGGTTTCCGTTCCCTCTCTTGCGCGGGATTTGGGTGGACGGGGAAGGCGGGCCCTGAACCAGGGGGACGCACGCGTCGGGAGAATGGGCCACCTCCGACGTGGAGGCAACTCCCGTCCCGCCCGGTTGCCGGATGTGGGTCTTTCCGAATATGCTGCCCCGGCCCACACGAGGAGAACGAACGCCATGTCCGAGATCGAACGCCTCACCCGCCTGCTGCGGGAAAGCGCCGATCCAGCCAATCCCACCGCCGAGGAGCTCCGGGACATCGTTACCCGGATCCAGACGGTAGCCGTGGTGGGGCTTTCCCGGGATCCCATGAAGGCCGCCCGCCGTGTACCCTCCTATCTGGCGGCCAAGGGGATGGAGGTTCTCCCGGTGAACCCCTTCGCGGAGCGCATTCTCGGCCGTCCCTCCCGAAATCGACTGGAGGAAGTGGACGAGCCGTTGGACCTGGTCCTGGTGTTCCGACCCTCGGAGGAGGCCGGCGCCGTGTTGGCGTCCGCCGCGGCCAGGCCGGAAAACCCGGTGATCTGGCTCCAGGAAGGGATTCAGGCCGACTCGGAGGCTCGGAGGGCGCGGGCGGAACATCGGATCGTGGTGCAAGATCTCTGCA
Organism: Gemmatimonadota bacterium; assembly: GCA_007127575.1. Lineage (GTDB taxonomy): Bacteria > Gemmatimonadota > Gemmatimonadetes > Longimicrobiales > Gaopeijiaceae > SKZC01. The sequence goes on along the minus strand of SKZC01000217.1, from coordinate 3,463 downwards.
TCTTCAAGGTGCATCGGTCCTTGGAAGGGAGTTTCCCCGCCGCCTTTCCGCGACGGTGAGTCCGGCTCCGTCATCCCGAGACCGGATCGTCGCTCTTTGCCCGCCCCCCCTGGGCTGGGCGCCGCTCAACCCGTCAGCGCCTCCGCCACCTCCTCAGCGTGCCCCTTGGGTCGTACCCGGTTCCACACCTTCCGGACCCGACCCTCCTCGTCGATGAGAAAGGTCGTTCTCTCCACCCCCCAGAAGGTGCGGCCAAACATCTTCTTCTTCTTCCAAACCCCGTACCTTTCCGCCACGGAGTGGTCCTCATCGGCTAGGAGGGGAAACGTCAGGTCATACTTCTCCTTGAACTTCCGATGAGAGTCCACCGGGTCCGGGGAGACCCCCAGGACCACAGCTCCGGAGTCGTCGAAGCGAGAGAGAGAGTCGCGGAAATCACACGCCTGGGTGGTACACCCCGGCGTGTCGTCCTTGGGGTAGAAGTAGAGGACCACTTTCTTCCCCTTGAAGTCCTCCAGCGACACCCGGCCGCCGTTATCCGTGGCCAGCGTGAACCCTGGGGCGGACTCACCTTCTTTGATCATCTCGTCAGTCTCCTTGCGGCTGTTTCAATGTGCTCGTTTCGACGCTCTTCGACCCGGGTTCACGATGGGGTGCCGTCGACCGATGGGCCGGGGACTGCGTCCAGATCCTGGAATGCTTCACCCACGGGCCCTCCGTCCCACCTGCAAAGTGGATCTCTCCTGCCGCGACATTGAAGGTGACGGACCTCCACGGCTCGACGAAGGGACCTGCCCAACACCTCCTCCAAGTAACCCGTGACGATGTGGCATGCATCGCCCCCGGGGTCGGCCTCCACGAGAAAGGGGTCTTGAGCCTCCAACACCACTTTCCCTCCGTCGGCTTTTCCCACGACGGGCCGTCCGAACAGGTTGGCCAGCCCCCGCTCCGCCCGCCGCCGGGCGAGGCGGAGCGTCAGACGCTGAAGGACCACCCACCGGAGTGCGGGGCGGCTCTTTTCCTGTCGAGACAGCTCCCGTCCCACCCAGTGGAAGAGGTCTTCGGCATCCGGACGGCGAATCACCAAGCGGATCAGATCGTACACCTGGGAGTCGGGGCCACGACTCCCTCGACGGGCGGCCTGGCTCAACTGATGGATCTGGCTCTCCACGACCCCGCTGAGACCGAACCGCCGGGGGAGCGTCACCGAGACGTTCTCGTCCTCCAACACTTCAGGCGGCAAGTCGTGATCCCGAATGGCCTGCAAGAGGCAGAGCGCCACACGGGCCCGGATGCGGGGTTTCTCGGCAGCGGCCTCCGGAGGGGTCGAGGTTCCAGACAACGTCCGTTCCGTTTGAGGGTTCAGCGCTGGAAGGCACCCCAATCTCATCCTGGGGAGATGGCAGGGCAACCGAGGAACCGTTGCCGGCGCCCGGACGTTCGGGTTAAGACTACCGGGACGGTCACAGCCCCCGGCACCCACGACACCCCTTCCGGCGGGAGACGGAACGTCATGGAGCGCTACCCCGCTTTCGACCCACCTGAATATGTGCAGTGGGAGCCGGACCCTACGCTTCAGGCCGCCTTCCGGGAGCGGCTGGACTCCGACCCGGTGCGACAGGAGATCGTCTCCTCGCTCTCGACGGAGCAACTCCTGGAAATCTACCGGGACCTTCTCCGCACCCGGCTCGTGGACATCGGCCTGAAGCGATGGGTCCGACAGGGGGTCATCTCCAAAGCATGGCTGGGAACCGGGGAAGAAGCGGTGACGGTGGGCTCCGTATACGCGCTGGACCGGGCCAGGGACATGGTGTACCCCATGATCCGAAACGCCGGGGCCTGCCACATGATGGGGATGCCGCTGGCTCAGATCTTCCACGGCTACCTGGGCACCACCGAGTCGCCCAACGCCGGTCGAGACCTTCACATCGGCGATCTATCCCGTGGGGTGATCCAACCGGTGAGCCAGATGGGGACGAACGCGGCGGTCACCGCCGGAGTCGCTCTGGGATTCAAGACACGGGGCGAGGACCGGGTCGCCCTCACGTGGGTGGGCGACGGTGCGACCCGCACGGGCATCTTCCACGAAGGGGCGAACCTTGCAGCCGTAGAGGGTGTCCCGGCGGTGTTCGTGCTCCAGGACAACCAGGTGGCCCTGGGTACGGAGAGAGCCCGACACAGCCGGACTTCGATGACCACGCTGCCGGGGGCGTACGGCGTCCCCTTTGAGAGCTGTGACGGAAACCACGTTCTGGACGTCTTCGCCGCCACGGTTCTCGCGACCCGCCCATGCCGGGAGGGAGGGGGTCCGGCCATGGTGGTAGCCGAAACCTTCCGCATGGGTGGGCACGCCACTCACGATGAGCGGGAAGGCCGATCCACCTTTCCCGAAGAGCTCTTCCGGGAGTGGGGCCGCCGGGACCCGGTGGGCATGTACGAGGAGTACCTGGTGGAGGAAGGGATCTCACGCGCCACCCTCGGGGAGGTGGAAGCCAGCGTAAAATCCGGGGTGGAGGCGGCGGCGAAGGAAGCGTACGAGGCCCGCTTCCGGTTACCGCCGGCGGAAGCCGCCCACTTCGAGGGAATCACGGACGGAGGCCCCCTCCTGTCCCTGGAGCTTCGCCCTGTGCGATGGGGGGCTGAAAACGGGGGGGCGGAAAATCACCGATCTTGAAGTGGGATCGACTCTGGCCCATATTGATCGGGAAACCCGAACGATACCACAGCAACTTCGGAGGGTTCCACTCCCCGGGTTCGATGAGGACTTGAAGGCGTGGAGCCACCCCCTAACTCCAACCGCAGGAAGGGAGATGCCCGAACTCCGATCCAACGGAATAGATTCGTCTGGAGACCCGTCGGAGCTCCTCGTGGCCGACCTCACGGACGAGGAGCTCGTCACCGCGCACCTGGAGGGAACCCCGGGGGCGTTCAATGAGCTGTTCAACCGCTACCGGGAGCGTCTGACCCACTTCATCACCCGGAAGACCGGGGATTCGGACCGGGCCCAGGACCTGGTTCAGGAAGCCTTCATACGGGTCACCCGGCACCTCCATCGATTCGATACGAGCAAGAAGTTCTCCACCTGGGTCTATACCATCGCCAGCAACCTCTCGAAGAACGAGCTTCGGAACCGGTCTCGGAGCCCTCTGGTCCTCTTCCAGAAGCTGACGAACAACTGGGAGGACGACCACCGTCCCCTTCAGTTCGAGGACGGCACGATGAAGCCGGACGACCTCTACCGAAAGCGGTACCTGGAGAGGATCGTGGAAGACACTGTGAAGGAGCTTCCCGAACACCATCGGTTGGTCTTCCGACTCCGTGAGTTGGAGGGGAAGAGCTACGAAGAGATCGCCGAGATCACGGGGGTGAACCTCGGCACGGTGAAGAGCCGGTTGCACCGGGCCCGGAACTCATTCGCCCAGCGCATCGAGCATCTCTTGAATTGACCATCAGGAAGCGGATT
>SKZC01000344.1 GCA_007127575.1 Gemmatimonadota bacterium | reverse complement strand
CCGTGTACCCCTCTTTGTGGGTCAGCCCTCACCCTCGAAACCGTTCCTCGTTGTGCCAGCGAAGGGCCTCCGGGTCCGGTCGCAGGTCCACTTGCTCAGGCGCCCGGACGAGAGGAACAATACGGGCCAAGGGCGCCCGCCCCAGGACCGGGGCCTGCGGGAAGGGTACCGTCAGCAGTCCCGATGCACCCGGAAGCGGTGGAGATAGGGGACGTCGAACTCGTCCGCCGTGACGCCCCAGGCTTCGTCCCGGGTCGCCCGAAGAAGGTCCAGTCGCTGGGACCAGGGCGCCCGATCGCCACGGGTTTCCCCCTGCCGGACCTTCACCCTCCCTTCCAGCTCGCCGGCGGCATCGTAGACCTCCCACAGATCCACTCGATTTGCCAGGTCCAGTTCCCGGAGGAGCCAGATGGAGTCGTCATGCCCCGCCACGATCCGGCGTACGGGTCGGTGATACTCCGGAAACGTGATCGCGTCTCGTGCCGCCTGTGGGTCGCTTCGGCCCTCGATGAAAGCCTCCGTGAAGAGGTCCCGCTCGTCCTGGGTGATGGGTCTGGGCTCGTAGGGGATGGACCGCTGCACAAGGGTATCCCCATCGATGCCGAGCCGGAGGAGGTCGAAGCTCGCCGAACCGTCCTCCTCCCGGACCTCCCCCACCAGCACGACTGCCGAGCCGTCGGGGGTCGGAGCCACGTCCGGCGTGATGCCCTGAGCCAGGGGGTGGCGGGCAAAACCGGTCCCCACCTGGACGGAGGGTTCCGAATCCACCACCGCCAGGGTGTCCACGATCTCGCCCTCCGGGGAGAACCGGAGGATGGGAAGGCGATCCCGAGAGAAGAAGCCCCCGATGTCGCCGGCCACGGCTCGTTCGGCCAGGAAGGTCCCGTCGGCCAGGGGAACGCGGGGAGTGAAGCGACCGCTCTCGTCGGGAACGAAGACGTCGAACCGAACCTGACGTTCCGGCGCTCCGTGGCGATCGAAGAAGTACGTGCCTCCGAAATCGGACACCCAAAGGGTGTCCGCCCTCCAACCCAAATCGAGGAGCGTAAGGGTGAACTCGCCCGGCCCCTGGCCTGCGCGGCCGATGGTTCCGCTGACTTCCCCGTCGGGGCCGAAGACCCACACCTCGGTGACGAAGTTCTGCGCCAGGTAGACCCCACCCTCCGGCCCCACGTCCAACGCCGCTACCGGGGAGAGCGCGTCGGGGCCGTCGATGGAGCCGATGCGCAACGTCTCCTCCAGGCTCCACTCGCACCACTCCTGCGCCACCACCGGGGTGGCCACGAAGCCCCAGCCCACGAAGATGGCGATGACGAGGCGGGGACCAGCGGTGATCATCAGGCTTGCCTCATCGTGGAGGTGGAAGTACAAGCCAGGGGAGTCTTCATTCTTGAGCGGGCTCCTGCGACATGCGTACCACCTCGAACTCGGCCACGATGTCAGTCAATCCATGACCGGGAATCAGGATCCGACCGGTCTCGGACGAGATGTAGGCGACGCGGCCCGACCAAGCTTCCCATCCGAGCTCGGCTGGCCCGGCTGGGAACTCGGCGGTGCCCAGGTACCTGCCCCGGGGGTCAAACAAGTCCAGGAAGTGACGGACCCGCTGAGCCTCACCTGAACCAGGCCTCACCACCCACTCTTGCCCGTCCAAGAACGCCGCCAAGGCGTGATAGACGATGGCCACTTCCCCGCCCGGCAACTCCCCGATGCCCACGACCCATGCGGGGAAGGATACCATGGGCCTTGGCCGCTCCGGTGGCCCTTGGACAGCTGGCGTCACTCCGGGAAAGGCCTCGTCGCCGTACCGGTGATACCCGTCGAGTTCAGACCATTCCGTCCAGGTGCCCGGTTGGCCATGAGCGTAGAGCACTCGACCATCGGCCCCCAGGGCAAGCCTTCCCGAACTGGAGCCCCAACTGTACTCGCGATCCCGAACGTTCCGGGGGAAGGCATCTCGATCAGCCCTTCCATCTCTGGCGAACACCAGAGCCGCGAAATCCGAATCGGGCAGGAGCAGGGGCACGGTCCAAGTGTGTCCGGTGCGGTCAAAGGCCATGTCGACGATCCGGGTGCCGTGACGAAGAACCACTGGGTCCTGCTCGAGGTGCCCCCACTCATCAGCATAGTGGATTCGGTTCAGGGCCTGGTCGAAGATGGCGATTCGGGATCCGGGAACGGAAGCCAAGAGCCACGGCTCTCGAAACTCACCCGGGCCTTCACCTTCCGGGAGCTCCCTCGTCCACGCCACGGATCCATCCAGGTCCAGGCCGACGAGGCGTCTGAACCCGCCATCCAACACGATGACCTGCCCGTCTGCCCCTTGGGCCACATCCACGACCGCGCCGAAAGTGAGTCCGGACAGCGATTTCCCCGGTTCTCCAGGGATGCCCTCCGGACTTGCCGGCTGCTCCGAGCCCTCGGGTTCGCCGTAGACCTTGACCAGGCGCAGACCCACGTTCTCGGAGCTGGCCCGGTCCGCTGCGGTTCCGCACCCGAGAGCGCAGACCACCCATACGCCGAGCAGTAACCGTCCCCAAAGCCTTGGCATCGCCATGGGCCGACAACCGTAGTGAGTGAAAGGGTGGTGCCCGGTCAAGACCGCATGCCACCGTGCGGCCTCGCGTTCCGAGTCCTGACCGCCACCGCCCCGATTCGGGGAAACCCATGTCCTGTCGCCATCCCATACACACCATTAGGACAGGCCCAGGCCGGCAGCAACGAAAGCTAGGCTCCTTGGGTTCAGCGGAACGCAGGTCCACCTCCGGCAGGGGCTAGAGAACCCCTTCGATGGACCGGCGGAATCGGACGAACCCCCAAAGGCCTGAACCGGGGGGGTCGGCGGCTGGGAGTCCATTCCGGTGGGCTGGTCAAGTCGCCGGGCTGAAGGAGGCCAGCCCGTAGCTCAGCGACTCCCCCCGAGGCTTCCATCCGGTAGCGAACCAACCACGGCACGTCGAACGCATCGGGCTCTACGACCCAGAGATGAGAACGGTCACTCCAGTGCACGGAGCTCCCGACCGGCAGCTCCAGCGCTCCCCGGGGGGTCCCATCTTGCGCCACTACCGGGGAGAGGGCGTCGGGGCCGTCGATGGAGCCGATGCGCAGCGTCTCCTCCAGGCTCCACTCGCACCACTCCTGCGCCACCACCGGGGTGGCCACGAACCCCCAGCCAAAGAAGATGGCGATGACGAGGCGAGCACCAGCGGTGATCATCAGGCTTGCCTCATCGTTCTCACTCCCGGGTTACGGTGACCACTACGGCCTCACGACCTCGATGGTCGCTTGGGCCCCGTTCGGCCCCTAGGCTTGGCCAGGGCGAACCTGCGCCACCTCAGAACAACAAGATGGGCAGCAGGCACACGTGGGCTCAAAAGGCGCTAGTACCGTTTCAGAGAATAAACGCGCACGAATTCCACGCCCAGCTCATCGCGGTACACCCCCACTACGGCATCCGAGCTGATCTGGTGGAGCAGGAGTCCGTCTGGCACCTCAACGCGGCCCACCTCCTCCCCTTCCGGGGAGAAGACCCTCCACTCACCTCCTGGACCCGTGCGCCCGTCGCCCGGGCTCCCTCCGAGGGCCACCGCATCCCTCTCCGGGTCGTACGGCCGGACCCATACGAAGCCCTTCTCGTCCACGGCGAAATCCGAGAACACCGGGACGTTGTCCGGCGGGGAGGTGGTCCGAACCCATTCAGGGTCATATTGAATCGCTCCACGGAAGGGGAGCTCTCGACCTTCCTCCGCCACTCGCCCGGCCCGCTCGAAGGCATGGTCCGGGTCCCAAGATTGCTCCGGCTCCCACGCGACCGTCCCGACGCTGGTGCCGGATAGGTCGAAAATCTCGATGCGGGGAGCTAAGGTTTCGGCCACGTACAGACGTTCTCCTTCACGATCGCTTCGGAAGGAGAACTTCGCTGCTGGGGAGAGAGGGAGGGGCCCGGTCCGATTGCTGGACAACCGGCCCCGGTCCATGCCGGCCGTCCTAGCGATCTCATCTCCAACCTGACGTCCGTCTCTTCCGAAGTGGTATACCACCAACGAATCACGCTCGCCTTCAACCAAGGAGGTAGCAACGGTGGAGTTCAGGAGCCATCCTTCCGACGCAACTCCCACTACCGAGGAGAGAATCCAGTGATCTGCGTCGTACTGAAGGTGGACCGTTTCGATCTCTCCATCTGGACGAAAGCGTGTGATCCGGGCCAGACGGGAGTCCCAGGCTTCAACCGTATCGCCCCGCGCCCAGGCCGACGATAGGCCCCTGAACTCCCCCGGCCCCTCACCGGGCCCGCCATAGCGGCGGCGTAGGTCCCCGTCCGAGTCGAAAATGCGGATCTCCTCTGGGGAGCCGAGGGGCACAAGCACCGAACCATCCGGGAGCAAGGAGGGCGCGCGGACCTGATGGAGCTGTTCCTCGTCGGCTCCCTCGACCTCTCCGATGCTCAGCTTCGCCGGGCGTTCGATTTCCACGGGGGCGCCCGGAACCGAAACGGGGTCCACCTCCTCCTGAGTCGTGCAGCCGAAGAAGGTCACGAAAAGACAAGCGGTCACCGTACTCAGGCTCCGCCGGGAGAAACCACTGGAGATGGCAATGTCCGTCGGGGCGTAGGAGTTCCCAGCGGCTTCCGACGAGAACGCGTTCAACTCATTCGAGGCAGTCATCGAAGCACATGATGCAGGATTGGCTAGGGGGCTCAGGGACCAGCGTACCGAAGCAGCTCGGATGACGGTCCGTGTCGCTGGAAACGGTGCACTGCCCCGTGCCGCACTCTGCAAAATAGTGGCAGGCGCAGTCACTCGAGGACCCACTGTGACCCGATGCTTCTTGTGCTAGGTCAGCATCAGACGTGACGTCACCAATGACAGCGGCAGCGGGATCTGTCGAGCAGTCCAGGTACTCGGGCCAGAAGAGTCCGCTCCTAAGGTCTTCCGCTCCAATGGCTTCAGAGGGGGGCGTGCCTCCCAGGGCTACCGCGACGAGAGCGATGACCGCCGCCACCGCAAAACTTCGCGTGTTCATCATCCGCGCCTCCTTGGGCAGGACGGGCCACGATTGGCTCGCTCCAGCCTCTTGGTTGAAGGGTTTCTCAAGGACCGGCTCCCTACTCCAGTACTCCCACGAGCCCACCGTTTGCTTTCACTCCAGGTCACACAGGGTGAGCGCCACCCTCCAGCTCGACCCAGCGCTTCCGCACACGGGCCACGGCCCGATGGACCCGGACGGACACCCAATCCGGAGATTTTCCGATCCGGGCCGCGATCTCTCGCGGGTACCAGCCCTCGGCGAACCGAAGCCAGAGAAGTTCTCGGTCCTGCTCCGGGAGGAGCGCGAGTACCTCCTCACAGAGGAAGCGAGCACCCAACTGCCCCTCGAGGTGGGCCTCCCTATCGACGCCCTGG
>SKZC01000143.1 GCA_007127575.1 Gemmatimonadota bacterium | reverse complement strand
GCCCTGGATCCGACCTCCTGCCCCGAGTACGATCCCGCCGTTCCGGGTCCGCACCTCTCCGGAAACGCCTGCACCCTCCCCGACTCGGATGGCGCCGTTGCGGCTGCGAAGGTCTCCGTTGACCCACGACCGGGCACCGACCTGGACCGTGCCGTTTCGGGTGGTCACGGGACCCACGGTGGCATCTTCTCCCACCTGCACCGGCCCGTTCCGGGTCTCCAGACGGCCCACCTCCGCCCCGGGTCCGATCTCCAGCGGTCCGGTCCGACTCGTCAGCGGACCCGGGGTGAAGGCGTCGGCAGGGACCCCAAGGGCTTCGTTGCGAGTGGACATCCCTTCCGGGGCCACCGACTGCGCCGACCCGTTGACCGGGGCGGCGAGTGGCGCCACCAGGAGCAGCGCAAGGATAGGGGCAAAAATCGTCGAAAACGTTCGCATGGTTCCTCCCGGACCGGTCTCTGGTGCTTTGCCAAAGGCATTACGACCAGGCCCGAGATCGGCTCTGTCCCTCGATCCGGGCCGTATGGACCGAGACGAGAGGAGAGGCCAGAAGGTTTCAGCCGGAGGACGCCGACATCGCCAGGTCCGGGTTGGGACTCGGTGGGAGGAGCAAGACGGAACAAGGGGCGGACCAGGTCAGGGTGCGGGCCACTCGGGCCAGCTCGGCCAGGGGACCGGTGGCATCCAGCCGCCGGGGAAGGACCAGGAGCTCGGTGCCTGTGGCTCGCAACTGTCGCTCCAGGGCGATCTCACCGGGGCCCGGAAGCACCTGGGATCGGTGGGGCTGGTCCCCGGACTCCAAGGTCCGGACCCCACCTTCGTGTAGGCGAACCACGGCCGTCCGGACCTCCTTGGCACGGAGCGGTTCCCAGGTCTGGCGGAACGAGGTAAGCTCCTCCCCGTCCTCGGCAGCGGTGAGGAGGATCTGAAATGGTTGGCTCGCCGCACCGGGCTGCGCATGGGCACCCGGAGGGCGAACCAGAAGGACGGGTACGCTGGCGGAGCGGGCCAGGGCTCGTGCCACTCGGCCCAGCTCGAAGAAGGGAGCCGCACCCCGGCCTTTCACTCCCGCCACCACCAGATCGTAGTTCGGTGCCCGGTCCAAGAGCTCCGGGGCCGGCTCCCCCTCTACGACGGTTCGCTCCACCGAGTATCCCTGTTCCTGAAGCCATTCGTGGGGGGATGGGGTGGGGTTCCGGGACCCCGGCTCAGAGTCCAGTGCGGAGGGTCTGGAGATCTCCGGGGAAGCGGGGGGGACCACCGTGACATCGTGGATCACCACCGGAGGGTTCGGTCGGAGTCGCCGTGCCAGGAAGTGGGCGGAGGCCCGGGAGTAGCGGGAGCCGTCGTCGGCGAGAAGGATCTTCGTCGTCATGGGTCTCGGTCCTCGGGTACACATCCTCCGACCGCACGGCCCACCAAGCCTGTGCTGCCAGTCGGTCTGCGGCGTAGATAGGGGGCTGCCAGAAGCGTGCCAACCTCCCTCCTTTCGGACACCCCCGCGGTGTCTGGGCTCTCCCTCCGCCGGGTTCCGAACGGGTGTGGGGCAGGGAGACAGATTACCCCGGTTTGGGAGGTACCCCTTCCCGCCTTCGAGATGGAAAGGCCCTTGGGGTCTGGGCTGCAAGGTGAAACGGGGCCACCGCCGGAGCGGCGAGCCGATAGGTGCAGGATGGACGCATCAGTGTCGGAACTTCCTCCCCTCCGGGAGCCGCAGCGAGGGGGATCCTCCTGGAGCTTGCTCGAGCCCCCCTGGACGGTGACATTATAGGCTGGCGTCCGGGTCACTTTAAAGTCAGGATAGGGGTGGGCTATGAAGCTCCATCAGCTTCGGTACTTCGTGGCGGTGGTGGACACGGGAAGCTTCAGCCGAGCCGCCACGCGCTGCGGGGTGACGCAGCCGTCGCTGAGCCAGCAGATCATCAAGCTGGAGAAGGAGCTGGAGCTCAGCCTCTTCGACCGGTTGGGGCGGTCCATCGCCGTTACGGAAGCGGGCCATCTCTTTTATCCCAGGGCCAAGCGGATTCTGGCCGATGTGGATGAAGCCCGAGACATGCTGGCCGAGGAGCTCACCGAAGGACACGGCCATCTCTCGGTGGGGGCCATCCCCACGGCGGCACCCTACCTCCTTCCGTGCGCGCTGGCGGGATTCCGCACCCAGTGGCCCGACGCGGAGCTCTCCATCACCGAAGATATGACGGAAAACCTGATCCGACAGCTCGTGGATGCCGAGATCGATATGGCGGTGATGGCGGCCCCCCTGGATGACGAACGGATCCAGATGGAGCCTATCGCCGAGGAGCGGCTCGTATGTGTGGCTCCGGCCGACCACCCTCTCGCCCAGCGGGATTCGGTGGGGAGGGACGAGCTGAACGACCACCCGCTCATCGTCCTCCACGAGGTCCACTGCCTCTCGCAGCAGGTCCGGGCCTTCTGCCTCAGTCATCGGGTGACCCCCAGGATCAACTGCCGAGCCGGTCAGCTTTCCACGCTGATTCACCTGGTGGGCCTGGGCCTGGGGATCTCCCTCATTCCCCAGTCCGCCTATACTCAACAAGGGACGCACCTGGGAGTGGTTCCCCTCGAGGGCCCTCCCGTGACCCGGACCCTGGTGGCGGCCTGGAACGCCAGCCGGCAACGACCCAGGCTGGGCTCCTCGCTCGTAGACCAGGTGGCGGAGATCGCCCGAACCTCCAGCGACTTCCTACCGGTCTCCTCCCCCTGACGGCTCCAGTGTCACCTGGCCGCTGAACGTCCGGAGACGGATCCGGATCGACCCGTCTCCTGTCCGGAAGTTGAGACTTCGGCCGGGGCCGAACCTGGGTGAGCTGGGCTCGTCGCCGGTGAGCTCGTTCCGGATGGCTCCGCTGAAGGTGTTCACCTCGAAGTCCGCCGGGGTGTCCGGAGGGATGCCGAGCCGGATGGACCCGCTGTGGCTTTCCACCTCCACTACTCCGCGCTCCGCCAGGGGGCCTCGGACTTCAGCGGGTCCGGAAACCGAGTTCACCCGCACCTGCTCCAGAGGTGCTGCCGCCTCGAGCCGAACTCCACCACTCACCGTCGTCAGCTCCGCTCGGCCGGTGGCTCCCGTCGCCGAGATGGCGCCGCTGACGGTGGTGAGTCGGAGGTCCGGAGAAGTGGCCTCCACCCGTATGGATCCGCTTACCGTGGCCATCGTGACGTGGGACGGAGTGCTCCCCAGGAGCTCCAGGGACCCGCTGGTGGTAGCTCCGTGCACCTCGCCGGTCACACCTTCCAGCCACGCGCTGCCGCTCACCGTTCCCACTCCGAGACGGGCGCCACTGGGGACGTGGAGCTCCAGCTCGCCGGCGTGACCGCTTCGGCTCCCTCGTTCGTGGACCACCCGGATGTGGAGCTCCTCGTCGGATCCGGAGATCTCCAGGCGTTGCGTCGCGGGATCCAGAGTGCCGGTGAGCTGAACCTCCTCCCGGTCCCAGCCGTGCACTCGCACCGAATGGCTCACCACTTCCACCTCGAGTCGGCCGTCGCCCCGGAGGGGATGTCTCTCCTCCACCCGCTCCTGCCCCATGACCGTCGCAGGGTTCAGGATGAGAAGACCCAGGAGGAGCGACGCTCCGGACACGTATCGGCCCCTCCCTCGCCACCCCTTCACACATGTCGTCATGCTCGTCGTCTCCTCTATTTTCGGAGCGCTCCCTCGGCTCCGGGTTCGTGATGGGTTTTCGGACCGCGAAGATCCGCGACGGCGGACGGCCTCAGATGCTGGAGGAACGCCCTGCCACAAGTCTGAGCACCTCCACCTTGGCGTCGTACATCCGCCTCAGGCCGTGGAGCGCCTGGGGGGATCCAGGATCTTCTTCCAGTGCCGCCGCCGCCTCTCGGATCGCTTCCTCGATGACGGCAAGGCTTTCTTCCAGCACCTCTCGGGTCTCCGGCGCCAGTTCCTGGTCCTCCACCAGGAGGCGAAGCTCCTGGATCGTGGGCTCATAGGCCTCTTCCACCTCTCGGACCTGGGCCACGAAGGTCGTGGAGGCGGGGTCCTCGGGTGGGGACTCCATCTCGGCCATCTCGTGGCCCCACGGGGAGAAGAACACGGTGCCCAGAATCAGGGCGGCGATCCCGGCAGCCGCCAGGCCGTAGCCCCAGGTGACCCAGGGGCGTCGCCGGCGAACCTCGGCCTGAATTCCCGGCCACAGGTCCCGAGTCGGCTGAATCTCCTGAGGAAGGGCCCGGGCCTGATGACCCAGATCGACCAGCTCCGAATAGGCCCGCTGGCACTGGGGGCATTCCGCCAGATGGTCCTCCGCCTGGAGCCGCGCGTCGGGATCCAGGTCCCCGTCCAGGAGCTCACCCAGGAGCTCGTCGTGGAGGTGGGGTCCCGGTTCCGGGTCGCCGGCTCCGGTGCTTCCGCGTCGTTCGGTCATGGCGTCAGCATCCCCCGTAAGAGTTTTCGGGCCCGGTGGAGCTGAGCCTTCACCGTTCCCACCGCCGTTCCCGTGGCCTCCGCCACCTCCCGACACTTGAGCCCTTCCACCTCGTGGAGGACGAACACGGTTCGGGCTCCCTCGGGAAGCGCGGCGATGGCCCGCTCCAGCTCCATCCGCTCTTCCGTTTTGCTCGGTTCCGTTCCCCACCGGTTTACTCCGGGGTCGTCCAGGGACGCGGATCGGCCTTCCCGGCGCTTCCGGCTCCGCATCCGGTCCAGAATCCGGTTCACGGCCAGGCGATGGAGCCAGGTGGAGAACGAGCTATCGGCGCGAAAGGTCTCGAGGCGCTCCCATACCCGCACCCAGACATCCTGCGTGGCCTCTTCCGCTTCCCGGGCATCTGCGGTCATCCGGAGAGCCAGGGCGTAGACCCGGCCCACATGGTCTCGATACAGATACTCGAAGGCTCGGACGTCCCCCGCCTGGGCCCGCTCCACCCATCGGCGGGTCTCTCGGGCCCGTTGGAGGGAAGTCGGCTCGGTGGAGGGCGAGGGTTCGCTACCGGCGAACCGCACGTCCTCAGTGTGGCTTCCTACCTCCCTGGTCACCCGGGCCTCGGACGTTGGAGTGAATGTCCCGGTGGTCAGCTTCCTACTCTTCCGACGTAGGGAGGAGGAAAAAGGTTTGGAGAGGGTGGAGGGGCGGGTGCCGGGACGGGTCAGCTCCGACCCACCTCCGTCCCGGCTCGGGCGTCTTCCGCAGGGTCCGACTCCGTGGGGGAGGTGACCGCTTCGTCCTTTCGCCACCCCTCCGACTGGGCCACCACGGTGGTGGCCACCATGTCACCCGTCACGTTGATGGTGGTGTTCCCCATGTCGATGAGGCGGTAGATCCCTACCACGATCCCAGCGATCTCCAGAGGGAGGCTGAAGGCCTGGACGAAGATGATGGCGATGACCGCTCCTCCGCCCGGGATGCCTCCCGAGCCTTCGG
>SKZC01000085.1 GCA_007127575.1 Gemmatimonadota bacterium | reverse complement strand
GTGGGCGAGTTCGAGGCGGCGGTGGCCAGGGGCCCCCAGGCAGATGTGAACCTGTTCGGGCTCCCGTCGGACATCGACTTCGGGTGGGCCCGACGCCAGGTGGCGGAGACCCGGTCGTCGTGCCTCTTCGTCCGGGGGTCGGGAGCGGAGAGCGCCGTGGCGTAGAGCGGGCGCTTCCGAAGCGGCATCCCCCGGCTCACCATTTCGTCCCGGTTCTCCATCCAGGGAGGGATGGGACCCGGCGCTACGAAGGGAGCCCGGCTCCAGGGACTGAAACCGGCCGTGGGCCTCGATGAGTTCCGGTAGACGTCGAGGCGGCTTGGCCACAGTGTTCATCCGGGGGAGCGCTCCACCGCCTGTCGCGGTTCTCCTGGGACCCCCCGGTTCCCGTGGAACGGTTCCAGACACCCAACGAAGAGGATGCGTTGATGCTCGCACGCGAGGTCGTCCCACTTCCCGAGCACATCTATCCCGCCGACGAGTGGAGGATCGTCGAGAGCCGCTTCACGGCGGAGCACGAGGGGCGGGCCGAGACGATCTTCTCGTTGGCGAACGGGTTCCTGGGAGTGCGCGGGACCTTCGAAGAGGGACGGCCCTCTCTCTTTCCGGCCACGTTCGTGAATGCCTTCCACGAAACGTGGCCCATCGAGCACGCCGAGGAAGCCTACGGCCTGGCGCGGACGGGGCAGACGATCGTAAACGTCCCCGACGCCACGGGGATCAAGCTCTTCGTGGACGATGAGCCGCTTTACCTGCCTGTGGCGCGGATGCGGGAGTACGAGCGGGCCCTGGACATGAGGTCCGGCGTCCTCTCCCGCGATTTTCGGTGGTCGACTCCCTCCGGCAAGCACGTTCGGGTCCGGTCGCGCCGCATGGTCTCCCTGGAGGACCGTCATCTCATGGCCATGACGTACGACGTGGTCCTCGAGGACCACGCGGCGCCGGTGACTCTGGTGTCCCAGGTCGTCAACCGACAGGACGCGAGACCCGAGGACGAGCTCCGGAGCCGCGCCCTCGATCCCCGACTCTCCCGGAAGTTCGCCCATCGGGTGCTGAACGCACGGGTGACGGAGGTGGAGGGGAACCGGATTCTCCTGGGCTACCGCACGACGAACAGCGGGATGAGGCTCGGGATGGGGGTCGAACACGTCCTGGACACGGAGCTGGAGCACGAGGTGGAGGCCTCGGCCGGGGAGGACATGTCCCGGTTCGTGGTCACCGCCGAGGCCCAGCCCGGCACGTGGCTGAGGCTCACCAAGTACGTGACCTATCACCGGTCCCGGAGTGTGCCCGCCGCCGAGCTCGTGGACCGGTGCCGGCGCACGTTGGACCGAGGAGTCCGGGAGGGTGTGGATGAGTTGGTGGCGTCTCAGCGCGCACACCTGGACCGGTTCTGGGGACGGGCCGACGTTCAGGTGAAGACCCGGCAGGAACGGAAGAGGTCACAGCAGGCCGTGCGCTGGAACCTCTTCCAGCTCGCCCAGGCCACCTGGCGGGCGGAGGGGGAGGGGGTACCGGCGAAGGGCCTCACGGGGCAAGCGTACGACGGGCATTACTTCTGGGACACGGAGATCTACGTCCTCCCGTTCCTGGCGTACACCTTCCCCCGAATCGCCCGAAACCTCCTCCGACACCGGCACAGCATGCTGGACCGAGCCCGGGGGCGGGCGCGGGAGCTCAGCCAGCGCGGCGCGCTCTTCCCCTGGCGCACCATCAACGGCGAGGAGGCCTCGGCCTACTACCAAGCGGGGACCGCTCAGTACCACATCAACGCCGACATCGCCTACGCCATCCGAAAGTACGTGGACGTACGGGGTGACTCCGGCTTTCTCGTGGAGGTGGGCGCCCAGGTCCTGGTAGAGACCGCGCGGCTCTGGGAGGATCTCGGGTTCTACGGCGAAGACGGGGAGTTTCACATCCACGGGGTGACGGGGCCCGACGAGTACACCACCGTGGTGAACGACAACGCCTTCACGAACCTGATGGCGCGCCTGAACCTGAACTACGCCGCCAGCGCCGTGCGACGGCTCGAAAGGGAGCGGCCCGAGGACTACCAGGCCCTGGTCCACTCGGTGCGGCTGAAGCCGGACGAGGTGGAGGCCTGGGAACGGGCGGCCGGGGCCATGCACGTTCCGTACGACGAGGAGCGGGGCGTGAACCCTCAGGACGTGAACTTCCTCGAACGGGAGCAGTGGGACCTGGAGAACACTCCTCGGGAGCGCTTTCCCCTCCTCCTCCACTACCATCCCCTGGTCATCTACCGGCACCAGGTGATCAAACAAGCGGACGTGGTCCTCGCCATGTTCCTCCTGGGCAACGAGTTCAGCGAAGAAGAGAAGAGGCGGAACTTCCACTACTACGACCCGCTGACCACCGGCGACTCCTCCCTCTCGGCAGGGGTACAGAGCATCGTGGCGGCAGAGGTGGGCGACGAAGAGAAGGCCCTGGAATATTTCCAATACGCGCTCATGATGGATCTGGGCGACGTGGCGGGGAACGTCTCGGACGGAGTCCATGTGGCGTGCACCGGAGCGGTCTGGCAGGCCCTGGTCTTCGGATTTGGAGGGGTCCGGGACTTCGACGGGCACCTCCATATCCATCCACGCCTGCCCACCGCTTGGGAGAGCCTACACTTCCCCATCCGCTTTCAGGGCCGCCAGCTCAAGGTCGAACTGGGGCACGAGCGCGAACGCTACGTCCTGGAGGAGGGGGATCCGCTGTCCGTGACGGTTCGGGGCCGGAACCATCTCCTTCAGGTCGATGAACTCCTGGAGCTCACCCCCTCGACCCCTCGGGCCTGATCGATGATCATCACCGTGACCCCCAATCCCGCCGTGGATCAGACGATCTTTGTGTCCGCCCTGGAGCCCGGCCGGGTGAATCGCTTCGCCGAGTCGCAGCTCGATCCGGCGGGGAAGGGGATCAACGTGTCGCGAATGGCCCAAAGGCTTGGCTGGCCCACCATCGCCTTCGGATTCGTCGCCGGCGAGATGGGCTCCCTGGTTCGGAGCGCCCTGGACGACGAGGAGGTGGATCACCACCTCATCTCGGTTCCTGGTCAGACCCGGCTCAACGTCACCGTAGTGGAGGAGGGGGAGAACCGGGAGACGAACCTCTACGGCCCCGGCCCCGGCGTGGCAGCCCCGGCCCTGGAGCGGCTCGAGAAGATGCTCCAGTTCTGGCTGAAGGCAGGGAGGGTCCTGGTGCTGGCGGGAAGCCTCCCACCCGGTCTTCCAGCGGACACCTACGCCCGATACGTGGCCCTGGCCCGGCAAAACGGCGTGCTCGTCATCGTCGACGCTGACGAAGAAGCGCTCCGGCACGCCCTGGAGAGTCGGCCCCACCTCATCAAGCCGAACCGGCCCGAAGCGGAGCGGCTTCTGGGGCGACGACTTCCTGACGAGGAGGCGGTGGTGGACGGGGCCCGAGAGCTGGCGAGCCGGGGTGTGGAGTACGTGGTGATCTCCATGGGCGCCGCAGGGACGATCTGCGTCCACGGGGACGAAGCGTGGCGAAGCATTCCTCCGAAGGTCGAGCCCCGAAGCACGGTGGGCTCCGGGGACTCCCTCGTGGCCGGTCTGGCGGTGGGGCTGGCGGGGGACCGGCCCATCACGGAGGGGCTCCGGGTGGGAACGGCCGCCGGAGCCGCCACCGCCGAGTCCTCCGGGACAGCCCTGGGGACGGAGGCCGAAGTGAGGAGACTCTCATCCGAGGTCGTCATAGAGCCCATTTCATAGGTGCTGGACGACACGGAGTCGGCTGACCAGGAGCATCCAGCCGGCCACGAATCCCGCTCAGGGGCTCCGCACTCGGTGAGATGCAACGTCGCAGGGAGCCAACCACCGAGGGCAATCCCTGCCATCCACAGTGGACGGATGAAAGGCCTTGACCGGAACGTCACTTGGCATCATGATTCAGCAACTGCTTAAACACTGAATCAATATCCGGATCATGTCATGACGAACCCCAAGACCGAGCTCTTCGATCAGTTCGCCCGCATCGGGAAGGTGCTGGCGAGCCGCTCCCGGCTCCTCCTGTTGGATCTCCTCTCCCAGGGGGAGAAGGCAGTGGAGACCCTGGCCGAGCAGGCAGGGCTGACTGTGCCCAACACGAGCAACCACCTCCGCGAGCTCCGGGGGGCATCTCTCGTCCGAACCCGGCGTGCCGGCCAGCACATGTACTACCGGCTGGCAAGCCCGGCCGTCCGCGAGTTGCTCAGGTCCCTCCAGGACGTCGCTCACGAGAACCTGGCCGAGGTTCGCGAGTTGGTCAGCGACTTCTACGAAGACCCGGACGGGCTGGAGGCGGTGGATGTCGAAACTCTGGGCCGACGGGTCCAGGAGGGAGAGGTGGTCGTCCTGGACGTCCGTCCGCCCGACGAGTACGCCGCAGGGCATATCCCAGGGGCGGTGTCCCTCCCCATCTCGGAGCTCGAGGAGCGACTGCGCGACCTTCCACGGGACCGGGAGATCGTGGCCTACTGCCGAGGTCCCTATTGCCTCTTCTCCCGCGAGGCGGTGGAGCGTCTCCGGAGCCACGGCCTCCGGGCCCGACGAATGGAGGAAGGCGTGGCGGACTGGGAGGAACGAGGATTCCCCGTGGCTTCCGGCGAGGGCTGAGCTTCTTGCAGTGACGAGTCGATCAACCAGAAACCCTGTGCACGGAGAACTCCCATGATCATGCGACAGTACCTGCACACCGAGCCCGTGATCGCCGCCTCCTACCTCTTCGGATGCGCAGGAAAGGCACGTGGCGCGGTTGTGGATCCGGTGGAGGACATCGACCCCTACCTTCGCGACGCCGAGCGTCTGGGCCTTCCCATTCGCTACGTCATCGACACCCACGTTCATGCCGACCACGTGTCCGGGGGCACTCGCCTCGCTGAAGCCGCCGGGGCAGAGTACGTCCTTTTGACAGGATCGGGAGCCAAGCTTCCCCATCTGGGGGTCTCGGACGGTGAGGTGTTGGAGCTGGGAAACGTGACCCTGGAGGTCCTCCACACGCCTGGTCACACCCCGGAGCACATTTCACTGCTGGGCCGTGACCGCACCCGAAGCGACGAGCCCTGGTTCGTCCTCACCGGCCACACCCTGATGGTGGGCGATATGGGGCGGACGGAGCTGGCGTCATCGGCAGAGGAGGGGGCCGAGGCCCTCTTCGAAAGCGCTGAACGGCTCCGAGGACTTCCGGATCACGTTGAGGTCTTGCCCGGCGCCTTCTCCGGCTCCGTATGCGGCCGGGGCCTTTCCGGAAAACCGAGCTCCACCATCGGATTCGAGAGGCGCTTCAACCGAGCGTTCTCCGAAACCGACCGTGGAGCTTTCACGGAGCTCATGCTCCGCGAGATCCCGCCGCGTCCGCCGAAGGCCGAGGAGATCCGGGCCCGAAACATGGGCCTCACCAGCGGAGTGCCGAGCGCCTGATGAGCAAGACGGACGTC
>SKZC01000273.1 GCA_007127575.1 Gemmatimonadota bacterium | reverse complement strand
CCGCCTCCCAGCAGCTTTCCCTTCAGGACCACCTCTCGGGTCTCCCCGCGAATGGTGAGGTCCCCGGGGAGCCGGAAGGAGTCCTCGGTCCCCTCGACCTTCGTGCTTCGGAAGCTGAGGGCCGGGAACTCGTCCACATCCAGGAAGTCTTCGCTCCGAAGGTGCTGATCCCGGTCCTCGTTGCCCGTGTCGATGGAGGAGGCGTCGATTTCCACGCTCACCCGGGACTGGGCGAAGTCATCGCCGTTCAGCTCGACCTCGCCCTCCAACTCGTCGAAGGATCCTTTGACGGTGGAAATCATCATGTGACGAACGCCGAACTCTACCTGAGAATGGGCAGGGTCCAGGTTCCAACGGCTAATTCCGGACGTTCGGGTAACGGTTTCGCTCACTTCAACCTCCAAGTCGGGGGCTCACAAGGCCATGCGAACACAACATCCAGATGCTTCAAAGCTAAACTATATGAATTGGTGGGGACGTCAAGGGGGCCTTTGGGAGTGCGGCCCACACCTGCAGATTACGGGTGTGCGCATTCCGGCCCAGGACTTCGCCGGGTGTCGCTCGGGAAATCCACGGGTCAGGAGGTCGTGATGAATTTGGTGGTTCTGGGCTTGGGAGTGGGCTTGATCTTGTTCGGCCTCTGGGACCGAAGCGACGCCGAGCGGTCGCTCTTTCTCTTCGGGGGCGGTGCGCTGCTCGTCATCGTCGGAGGCCTCATGACGCTTTCGGGACTCGACCTCGAATTGGGCGGCTGAGCTCGCGGGAAGGGAAGGGGAGAGGGTTCGATCCATGCGACGCTGGCGAGGCTGGAAACGGCTCAGGAGGGGCCGGGCACCTCTCGTCCTCGCCATTCTTCCGGCGGTGGTCACGGCCCTGGCCCTCATCATCCTCGTGGGAGCCACCCCCGGGCTCTGGGACGAGCTCCGCACGGCCTGGGGCCTCCTGGTGGAGGGGGACCCCGACCCCCTTCGCACCTGGCTATACCAGTTCGGAATCTGGGCCCCGGTGGTCTCCGGCCTCCTACAGCTCGTCACCTCTCTCTTTCCACCGCTCCCCTCCTTCCTGGTGGCCATCGCTAACGCCATGCTGTACGGTCCGTTGTTGGGGGGAGTTCTCACGTTCGTGACGGCCGTGGTGGCGGCGGGGGCATGCTTTGCCCTCGCACGGTTTCTCGGGCGTCCCGGCGTGGAGCGCATCGTCTCCAGGCCCAGCCTTCAACGGGTGGACGACTTCATGAAACGGCGAGGCATCTGGGCAGTCTTCGTGGCCCGCCTCATCCCGTTCATCAACCCGGATGTGGTGAGCTACGCCGCAGGGGTCACTCGCATCGGATGGGTGCCCTTCTTAGCAGCCATCGCGGCGGGCTCCATCCCTGCGGTCGCCTTCTACTCCATCGTCGGGGGGACCGCGGTGGAGTCCACCCTCTGGGTCTCGGTCATGGTGGCCGCCGCCACCTTCATCCCGGTGATCCTGCTGGTGATCTATATCCTACGAACCCGGAAAAACGAGGGTTTGAAAGAGCAAGACGGGGAAGGGGCCACGTCCCCACCTTAAGTCCGGCCCCGTGGGCGTGACGTCGGAATCGACCGCATCTGGGTCCTGGCGGCGACTCCGCCCCCCGGAGAGATTGGGGTGGCCTTCACATCGAAAGAACGGAGAGAATCGGTGGCTCCCGCCGGAACGGACTTCTTCCAAGCTCAAGACCAAGCCCTCGGACGTTCACGCCGGCTCGTGGTCTATTTCGCACTGGCCGTCGTGAGCATGGTCGTAGCCGTCTACCTGGCTTCGATCTTCGCTCTGGAGATGTCCGGGGTTCACATGGTGGACCAGGGTTGGATCCACTGGGACGTCTTCGGTGGAATCGCCCTCGGGATGGGCATCCTCATCGGTGGTGGAACCGCGGTTCGGACCCTACAGCTCCGGAAGGGAGGGACGGCAGTAGCGGAGCTCATGGGGGGGAGGCGGGTGGATCCGGAGACCACGGATCCGGCCGAGCGGAGGTATTTCAATATAGTGGAAGAGATGTCCATCGCCTCGGGGACACCGGTGCCGGCCGTGTACGTTATGGACCGGGAGTCGGGCATCAACGCCTTTGCCGCCGGCTACTCGACCCACGATGCCGCTGTGGCTGTAACACGAGGGGCTCTGGAGGCACTGAACCGGGAAGAGTTGCAGGGCGTGGTGGCCCACGAGTTCAGCCACATCCTCAACGGAGACATGCGGCTGAACATCCGTCTCGTGGGCCTCCTGTTCGGAATCTTTCTTCTCACCGTAGTGGGCAGGGGGATCCTCCGCGGGGCCACCTTCGGGATGGGAAGGCATCGAGGAGGAGGAGGTCAGGGAAGGGGGGGAGGTGGAGCCGGACAGGTGGCGATCATCGGCATCGCCCTCGTGGTTCTGGGCTTCCTGGGCGTCTTCTTCGGGCGACTCATCCAGGCGGCCATTTCCAGACAGCGGGAGTTCCTGGCCGACGCCGCGGCAGTCCAGTTCACCCGGAACCCCGCAGGAATCGCAGGGGCTCTGCGAAAGATCCGGGAGCACTCGTCCCGCTCCGAGATTCGGGACCACCATGCGCAGGAGCTGGGGCACCTCTTTTTCGCCGATGGTGTCCGGGGTGCCTTTTCCCGGGTGCTGGCCACCCACCCGCCCCTGGAGGAACGAATCCGGCGGCTGGATCCGGGGGCGGGGGATGGACGGCGCGGAAGCACTCCCAAAGCCACGGCAAAGGCGCCGGCTCGAGCGGGGGGAGCCGGCGTCGGCGAGGCCGGCCCCCTTTCCGCCCCTGACGCGGCTGTCCCACTGAGTGCCGCGCTGGTGGCTTCCGCCGGCCGTCCTCAAGCCGAACACGTGGAGTATGCCCGCGACCTCATGGAGGGAATGGACCCGGAGCTTCGAGACGCCACCCGTAAACCGGAAGGAGCCCTGACCGTGGTGGTGGCATTGGTCCTCTCGGAGGACCCGGAGACCCGAAAGGACCAGATCAAACGTGGAGAGACACTGTTGGGTGGAGAGGTCATGGCCGCCTCCCAGCGGCTCCATGAGCTCATCCGATCCCTGGGACCCGGGGCCCGGCTCCCGCTCCTGGACCTGGCTCTCCCGGCACTACAGAAGCTCCCTCACGAACGGCGGGAGGTGCTGCGGCGGGCGGTTCAACCCCTGGTGCAGGTCGACGGAGAGATCCGGCCCTTCGATTTCGCGCTCTTCCACGTGCTTTGGAGGAGCCTTCCGGGATCCGCGGAGGAAGCGCGCCGAAAGGGGGGACGGAGGAACCGAAGTTTGCCCCGTTCCCGAAAGGACGTGGAGGTCTTGCTTTCGGCCGTGGCCTGGGCCGGTGGGAAGAAGGAAGGGGAAGCCCGGGATGCCTTCCAGGCCGGTGCCGCCCGGCTGCCGCAGGTCTCCGGGGGCTGGTCCCTGCGTGGGGACAGGGACCTGGACCTCACCAGGGTGGATGAAGCCCTGACGAGATTGGAGGGGGCGAAGGCGGAGGTGAAGCGAGTCTGCCTCGAGGCCGCCGCCGAAGTCGTCCGCCATGGGGAGCCCCCCAGGGTGGAGGAGGTGGAAATGCTCCGGGCGCTGGCGGAGGCGCTGGACGCCCCCATGCCCCCCGTTCTTCCGGCACCGGAGTAGGAGCGATCCGGTGGGGCGGCCGGGCGCCAGGGGCAGAGCCGGGCCCGACCCGAGGCCCACCCCCCAGGAACTTCGGCTTGACGCGATTTTCGGCCAACGTGATACTTCCAGTCCGAGGGTTGGGGGACGAAGCGTACGCCGGTGCGAAAACGCATCGACGGGGATGGCTCGGCCCCGAGCCGAGAGTTTTCAGGCGAACAGCGATTGTAGAGCCTAGACCAAGGGAGGCACCACCGTGGCGAACGACGGCCGCAAACCCACCACCAACGATGCCGGAATCCCCGTTTCCAGCGATGAACACTCGCTGACCGTCGGCCCCGACGGACCCATCCTCCTGCACGATCATTATCTGATTGAGCAGATGGCCCAGTTCAACCGGGAGCGGATCCCGGAGCGGCAGCCCCACGCGAAGGGGGGCGGGGCGTTCGGCCGCTTCGAGGTGACCCACGACGTGAGCGAGTACACGAAGGCCGCCGTCTTCCAGCCGGGTGCCAAGACGGACGTTCTCCTTCGGTTTTCTTCGGTGGCCGGAGAGCGCGGTAGCCCGGATACGTGGCGGGACCCCCGGGGCTTCGCCGTGAAGTTCTACACCCCCGAGGGGAACTACGACATGGTGGGCAACAACACGCCCGTCTTCTTCATTCGTGACCCCATGAAGTTCCAGCACTTCATCCGTTCCCAGAAGCGCCGCGCGGACAGCAACCTCCGGGACCACGACATGCAGTGGGACTTCTGGACTCTCTCTCCGGAGTCTGCCCACCAGGTCGCCTGGCTCATGGGAGACCGGGGGATCCCCCGCACCTGGCGCCACATGAACGGGTACTCGAGCCACACGTACATGTGGGTGAACGAGAAGGGGCACAAGTTCTGGGTGAAGTACCATTTCAAGACGAACCAGGGCATCGAGTTCCTCACCCAGGAGGAAGCGGATCGACTGGCCGGCACCGACGGAGACTACCACACTCGGGACCTCTACGAAGCCATCGAGGGGGGAGACCATCCGAGTTGGACCTTGCACATGCAGATCATGCCCTTCGACGATGCGGAGACGTATCGGTTCAACCCCTTCGACCTCACGAAGGTTTGGCCCCACGGAGACTATCCGCTGGTGGAGGTGGGCCAGCTCACGCTGGACCGGAACCCCACGGACTACCACACGGAGATGGAGCAAGCGGCCTTCGAGCCCAACAGCTTGGTACCCGGGATCGGGGCGAGCCCGGACCGGATGCTTCTGGCTCGGGTCTTTTCCTACGCCGACGCACATCGGGCCCGGCTCGGGGTCAACTACAAGCAGATTCCTGTGAACGCGCCCCAGTCGCCGGTCCATTCGTACAGCAAGGACGGCGCCATGCGGATCCAGAACGTCTCCGACCCGGTCTACGCCCCGAACTCCAAGGGCGGCCCCCAGGCCGACGGTGAGCGGTACCCCGAGTCGGCTACGTGGCAGAGCGATGGGGATATGGTCCGTGCGGCGTACACTCCGCGCAAGGACGATGACGACTTCGTCCAGGCCCAGGCCCTGGTCCGGAAGGTGATGGACGACGAACAGCGGGACCGGCTGGTAGCTACGGTCTCGGGTCACCTCAAGGGGGGTGTGACTCAGCCCGTCTTGGAACGCGCCTTCGAGTACTGGCGGAACATCGACCAGGAGGTGGGTGACCGGATCGCCGAAGCCGTGGGTGAGAAGAAGCCGGCGGGGGCCCCCGGAGACTGACGAGCCCGAGCCAACTACCATATCGGACCGGCCCGTCGGCGGAATGTGGGCCAGAGCGTTCGAGCGGGTCCTGAGAAAGGCCGGACGGAGGGCATTCGCCCCTCCGTCCGGCCT
>SKZC01000012.1 GCA_007127575.1 Gemmatimonadota bacterium | reverse complement strand
TCCCCCGGCCTCAGATTGAGTCCGCCTTCGGTGGTCACTTCCTCCCGGCGTTCCGGAACCAGGGTGACTTGCATCAGGTCCAACTCCGTCGCCCACCTAACCAGCTCGTCTCGGGCCGCTAGCTCAAGGTTCACCCCTGTGCGTACCGTGCGGACGAGAAGCTCGACGTCCCGGTCCTGTACGTGGCGGCGGTCCTCCCGAAGGTGAACGGTGATCCCGTCAGCTCCCGCCAGCTCTACCAGCACAGCGGCACGAACAGGGTCCGGTTCATCGGTCTTGCGAGCTTCCCGGATCGTGGCCACATGATCGATGTTGACGTACAACCTCATCCGCGCTCCCCCAGGATCCGAATCAGCTCCTCCCGACTCTCCGAAGAGAGATCTTCCCCTGCCAGCTCCAGCGCCTTCTCCGCCAGTTCCTGATAAAGCCGCCGGTGGGGCTCTTCCAGCACCCGGAGGTGGAGTGCCACCGTATCCACATCCCCGCGTGCCACGGGGCCCGTGAGCGCCTCTCGGGTCCCCAGCTCCTCTACGTTCGCCAGGGTGCCCCGGGCCAGGGGCAGGAGAGCGTCTCGCGCCTCCTCCTCGTCCAAGCCCGCTCCCTGCAGGACGTGGACGGCGGCATCCATCAGTACCACCAGGTAGTTCGACGCTAGAACGGCCGCAGCATGATACAACGGCCGGCGGCCGGCGGGAACCCGCAGGGCCTTCCCCTGAAGGGCGGAGACCAGGCGTTGGGCCATGGATAGGGCAGCCGGCTCTCCCGAGATGGCGTAGGCGCACCCCACCAATCGGTGAGCCGAGTCCTGGGAAAATGTCACCGATTGGAGTGGGTGAAGGGTCCCTACCGAATAGCCCCGCCCGTGGAGCGGTCCCAAGGGGTCCGCCGGCATGGCCCCGGAGAGGTGAAACGCGGAACAAGCCGCCGGAGCCTCGCCCCGGCCGGCCAACCCATGAGCCACCTCCTCGATGCGCTCATCGGGAACGGAGAGAAAGACGGCTCGGGTCCGTTCCTCCAGCCTTTGCAGCCCCCAGACGTATGCTGCCCGATCCTCCCGGAACAGGGGATGAGACGGAGGGTCGGGCCGCCGGCCGAAGTAGGTGATGGAATCCACAGCGTCGGCGTCCAGAAGCGCCTGACCCAGGGAGAGCCCGACGCGCCCGGGACCCACGAAGGCGATGTGATCCAACGGACTACTCGTGCTCAGCCGGGCTCCAGCACCTTCACCCCGTCCTGTCGGCTCAACCGACCCAGAAGGGCTTCAGGCACCCGAGCCGTCACATCCAACTGGACCCCTTCCTCCTTCAACGAGAGCACTTCCCCCTCCCGGTAGAGGGTCGCCAAGGTCTCTCCGTCCCCGGCATGCACGTGCAGGTGAACCGACCGAAGCCGACTTCGAACCCGAGCTTCCAGCGTGTCCACCAGCTCTTCGAGGCTCTCTTCACGCATCGCCGACAGGAAGACCGCCGGCTGAGACTCCAGTGCACGGATCCGTTCCCGGAAGGCTTTCTCCTCCTCATGGGTCAGGAGGTCCATCTTGTTGAAGACCAGGACCTGGGGTCGCTGAGACAGCTCCAGCTCCTCCAGGACCTCGTCAACTACTTGTTTTCGCTCGCGCCACTCGGGGTGCGCTCCGTCGATGACGTGCAGGATGAGATCCGCCTCCCGCGCCTCCTCCAGGGTGGAACGGAACGAGGCGATGAGGTGATGGGGAAGCTTCCGGATGAACCCCACCGTGTCCGTGATGAGGGCTTGGTGCCCCGATCCCAGCTCCACCCCTCGCGTGGTGGAATCCAGAGTGGCAAAAAGGCGGTCCTCCACGAACAGCTCCGAGCCGGAGAGCGCACGCAGGAGTGAGGACTTGCCGGCGTTGGTGTAGCCCACCAGAGCCGCCCGGAACTCGCCGTCCCGTCCGCGCCTCTGGACCTCTCGAGCGGCGGCCACGCTCTTGAGCTTCTTTCTCAGGTCGGTGATCCGGCGACCGATGAGGCGGCGGTCCGTCTCCAACTGGGTCTCCCCCGGACCCCGCAGCCCGATTCCACCCCGGATACGGGAGAGGTGACTCCACATTCGCTTCAAGCGCGGGAGGAGATACTGGAGCTGTGCCAGCTCCACCTGCATCTTCGCCTCCCGGGTTCGGGCCCGGGAGGCGAAGATGTCCAGGATGAGCTCGGACCGGTCCATGATCCGCACACCCACCTTGTCCTCCAAATTCTTCGCCTGGTCCGGCTTCAGGTCCTCATCGAAGATGACGAGGTTCCCGTCCTTTTCCTTCACCAGCTCGGTGAGTTGGGTGACCTTCCCCTTTCCGATGTAGAAGCGCGGATCCGGTGCCTGGATCCTCTGAACCATGACCCCTACGACGGTCCCCCCGGCCGTGTCGGTGAGGCGGATCAACTCCTCCAGGTGTTCATCCACTACACGGGATTCCAAGGTCCGAAGCGGTGCTCCCACCAGTACGGCCCGGTCCACGGGGGTCGTGTTTTCGATCAATGTCGTGGGAATGGCTCAGCTCCTCTTTGCATTGGGGGTGGAAACCCTCGATATCCCTTCAGCCATCAGATATCCAACCGTCCAACCGGCCCCGCGTCTCGAAGGGAAGCTCCACCTGCCCCAGGGGGCCCCGGGCCGTCAGGTCTCCCACGACCCGGTAACGGAACGCTCCCCCGGTCAGGGCCAAACCCAGCACGGGTCCCAGGGCGGAGTATTGGAACGGGAGGCTCATGGACACCACTTCCACCTGTCGACCCCGAATCCGGACGGTGTCCGACACCGTCCCGGTGACCAGCGGCACCCACACCCCCTCGTCGGCATCGCTTCCCAAGTCCAACCGGTACCGAAGCCCACGCAGCTCCACGCCAAAGCGATTCGGATTCCGAACCTCCACCCGAAGGTCTGCTGTGCCGGAGGTAAGTCCGAGGCTTCCAACCCCCACCTCTAGCACCCGCACCTGAGGGTTCGAGTAGAAGAGGGCACACCCCGAGCTCGCGAAAAGGAACAGCGCTCCCAGGAGGATGGCGGCCGGCGCCCCCCACGGCCTCGATTCTCGATTCCAGGTCTTCATGAAACATTCTACCCCTCACGACGCGTCGTGGCTCCACCCGCCCCACCTTCGTCTCCCTCGGGGCCCTCCACCGGTGGCTCCGGTTCCGTCGCCGCGTCCCATGGGCCGGACCCTGGACGCGTACGCCTCAGCTCGCTCCACTCTTTCAGGCGTCGGGCCACCTCACCCTCGTACCCCGACTCTCCGGGCAGATAGGCCCGCCCGTCCCCGAGATCTGATGGAAGGTACGATTGGGCGGCGACTCCCCCTTCCTCATCGGGATCGTACCGATAGTCTTCGCCGTAACCCAACTCGGCCATGAGCTCCGTCGGCGCGTTGCGAAGATGGAGGGGCACGGGTGCCGCCGGCGTATCCCGGGCCCACTCCCGCACCTGGCCCCAGGCCCGGTACACCCGGTTCGACTTGGGTGCGGTGGCCAGGTAGACGGCCACCTGCGCCAGGGCCAGGTCTCCTTCCGGGGAGCCCAGGAAGTGGTATGCCTCCCACCCGGAGACGGCAACGCGAAGGGCCTGCGGATCCGCCATCCCTATGTCTTCCACGGCCATGCGGATCATCCGGCGTGCCAGGTAGCGAGGATCTTCCCCACCCTCCATCATCCGTGCGAGCCAGTAGAGGGCTCCGTCGGGGTCGCCTCCCCGCACGGACTTGTGCAGGGCGGAAATGAGGTTGAAGTGCTCCTCTCCGGCCTTGTCGTAGGCCGGTGTCCGGTGCCTCGCCGCCGCCCGGGCCGCCTCGGCGGTCACCACCCCACCCACCCCCACCATCTCCGCTGCCGCTTCCAAGGCGTTGAGGGCCCTACGGGCATCGCCGTCCGCGTGCTCCGCCAGAAGTGTCAGGACCCCATCCTCCACCGTGAGCCCCCGGTCACCCAAACCTCGCCCAGCGTCCCGCAGCGCCTCGGTGAGGATCTCCTCCACCGCTTCGACGGTGAGGGGATTCACAACGAACACGGGCGCCCGGGACAGGAGAGGCCGGTTCACCTCGAAGCTGGGGTTTTCCGTGGTGGCCCCCACCAGAACCACCGTCCCATCCTCCACGTGGGGCAGGAAGGCGTCCTGCTGGCCTTTGTGGAGCCGATGAATCTCGTCGCAAAAGAGGATCGTTCGCCGCTCCGTGGCCTGCAGTCGGGTCCGGGCCTCCACCACCACCTCCCGGATGCGAGCCACCCCGTCGGTGACCCCGCTGAACGGCACGAAGGCGGCGTCTCGCCGCTGGGCCAGAAGCCGAGCCAGAGTGGTCTTGCCGCTCCCAGGAGGACCCCAGAGGATGAGGCTGGAGAGTGCACCGTCCTCCAACATGGCCCGAAGCGGCATACCCGGCGCCAGGAGGTGCTCCTGCCCCCGCACCTCTTCCAGGGTGCGGGGACGCATGCGGGCGGCCAACGGGCCCGACGGCTGCGGGTCCGTTCCTTCCTCGGGCGAGGGGTGGGTGAAGAGATCCGGCTCCTGGGTCACTCCCCCTCCTCTCGGAGCCGGGCTCGAGCCCAACGGGTCAAGGACTCCGGCTCGTTCTCCTCAGGACGCTCGATGACCCGCTCCAGGAGTTCCTCCAGGACCTCTCCGAATCGGGGACCGGGTCGGAACCCCATCTCGATGAGGTCGCCCCCCGTGATCCGCAGATCGCTCAGGCTCAAGGGAGGGCTGAGGGCCAGGAGCCCCTGGATCCGTCGACGAAGGGCCAAGACCTCCTTCACTGTGGGACGCCCGCTTCCCCGCAGCCCATGGGCTCGAGCCTCCGCGAACCAAAGGCGAAGAAGGGGTGGGACCCTACGAGGCTCGACCTCAGACAACCAACGGCGGAGCTCCGCATCGCTCCACTCGGGAGAGGGCCGACAGACGCTCCAGCGAGCCAGCGTCGACCACCCCCGGATCTGGCGGTTGGAGAAGCGAAGTCGCTCCAGGATCGCAGCGGACCGAGTGGTAGCCCGATCTCCAGGACCGCTTCCTTCGGCTTCAGAGCTCTCAGGGAGACCGGCACCCGCCAACAGGGCGACGAGCCGGAGATCCCATCGGCTCGAGGGTAGAAGATCCACCGTGCGAAGGGTATGGGACCAGATATCGTCCGCACCCGAGTGCGAGAGCTGCTCGCCCACCATGGCCTCCAGCTCCGGCAGGGTTCGTTTCAGCACGCGGGAGGCAGCATAGAGCCCAAGGGACCGAGAGGGCCGTCCCACCCCTTGTAGGACCTTCACCAGCTCCTCTCGGACTCGCTCGGGGGCCAGGTGCCCGAGCCGGTCGGCTCCCTCCACTGCGGCCACCCAGGTCCCCTCCTCGATTCGGAGGCCGTAGGCTCCGGCGAACCGAAGCGCACGAAGGACTCGGAGATAGTCCTCCTGAAACCGTTCCCGAGGATCTCCCACCGTGCGGAGCACCCCGGCCTCCAGATCCCGCCGT
>SKZC01000304.1 GCA_007127575.1 Gemmatimonadota bacterium | reverse complement strand
TGGGCTCCGATCGAAGAGATCGAACTGGAAGATTGGAGGAAGACGATCGACATCAACCTGAACGGTACCTTTCACACGATTAAGCTCGCCGTGCCCCATCTAAAGCAGCAGGGAGGCTCCGTGATCATCACGTCCTCGGTGAACGGAACTCGCATCTTCAGCAACACTGGGGCCACGGCCTATGCCTGCACGAAGGGAGCCCAGGTGGTCATGGGAAAGATGCTGGCTCTCGAATTGGCGAAGCACAAGATCCGGGTGAACGTGATTTGCCCTGGAGCTGTGGAGACGGATATCGGGGAAAGCAGCGATGTTTACGGGCTGGACCGCATCCGACACCCTGCAGCCGTACCCGACGACGCGATCCCCCTCACGGAAGGGGCGCCCGCTTGCCCCGAACAGGTGGCGGAGCTCGTCTTCTTTCTCGCCTCCAACGCATCGGATCATATCACCGGAACCGAGATTTGGATCGATGGGGCGCAGTCACTTCTCAAGGGATGAGGATCCATTCACATCACGTCTGAATTCCGAGAACCGTCCGCCCTGTCTCCCAGGAGGGGGGAGATGGGCAGGTCACGGCCCTCCTTGGCTGCCAGGTAAAGGGAGGAGTTGATGATGCCGAGGTGAGAGTATGCCTGCGGAAAGTTCCCCAGGAACTCGCCGGAGTAGGGGTCGATCTGCTCCGACAGGAGTCCCAAGTGGTTCACCCGGGCGAGGACAGACTCGAAGACCCGGTTTGCCTCCTCCAGACGAGCCGAGAGCGCCAGCGCATCGACAAGCCAAAAGGAGCAGAGCACGAAGGCTCCCTCCTCTCCGGGCAATCCGTCGTCCGTCCGGTATCGATAGACCAGATCCCGGACCGTCAGCTGTTCCAGAGTTCGGTCGATGGTCCCCTGAACTCGCGGGTCCTCGGCGGGCAGAAACTCCATCATGGGGATGAGAAGGTTCGCAGCGTCCAGATCCGGCTTCCCGTATCGTTGCACAAAGGCGCCGAGCTCGGGATCGTATCCGAAGCGGAGGACCTCGCGCTTGATTTGCCTCATCGCCTTTTTCCAGCGGGCTGGATTCCCGTCCAGGTACCCCCGTTCATGAAGCCAGCAAGCTCGATGGAGGGCTGTCCAAACCATCACCTTCGAATAGACCTGGTGGAAGGGCCCGTTCCTCATCTCCCAGATACCGAAATCGGGAAGCTGCCACCTGCCGCAAGCGGCGTTCGCGAGACCACTCAGGAAGGGTGCGGCCTCTCGGACAAAATGCCCGCTCAGCCGGGCGCTCTCGAATACCATGTTGAGAAGTTCGCCATAGACATCGAGCTGCAACTGTTCCGCCGCGTCGTTTCCCACCCGAACTGGACTAGAGCCTCGGTACCCCTCGAGGTGACCTAACGTGACCTCTTCGACCCTTCCCTGCGGACGTAACGGATGAAGGACGGGAACGAGCCCCCCTCCCCCTTGAGATCCCTCTCCCTCCGAAGCCACCTGTTCCGCCCACCGGACGAACGCGTCCACGTGTTCGGGATGCCCCACGGCGAAGAAGGCCTGAGCGACCTGCGCGGCGTCTCGAATCCAGGCAAACCGGTAATCCCAATTGCGCTCTCCTCCCAGTGTCTCGGGAAGTGAGGTGGTGGGAGCCGCCGCCAAGGCCCCCGTTCCCGGCTGGGTCATCAGCTTCAGGACCAATTCCGAGCGGATTACATGATCCCTCCAGGGGCCGGCCCATTGCCGTTCCCCGTTCCCCTCTGAGCGCAGAACCCAGGAACGCCAGGCGTCGATGGTCCGCTGTCGCTCATTTCTTGCCCCGGCGGGGTCCAGGCTGGTAGGCGCGTCACCCCACTGCGTGACGAGGACGCGCTCGGCCCCACCTTCGAGCTGCAGTCGGCCCGCCACGGCAGGTCCATCGTCCAGGTGTACCACACGCCCTTCCGGCAACCCGGACAGGGACAGTGGTTCTTCCCCACCGAACGCAATGAACCGGTCCCCCGAGGAGCTGATCCTGGGCCGGGCCCGGGCGTAGTCTGGCCGCGGCGACCAGAGCACTTGGACCTCCACCAGCCCGTCGGTGCAGCGGACGTGCCGGTGGAGCGCGGGTTCTCCCGGCCGGCCATCCACTTCGAAAAGCATCTCTCCCACCGGCATGAAGTCCCAGATGGCGAGGCGTCCGCCCTCCACCTCGAACTCCGTGAGGAGAACGTTCGTCGACTCCACGTAGCGTTGGGAACTTCGGCGGATCGGCGTCTTCGGCTGTACCAGGAAGTATCCTCCCCGCTCCGAGTCGAGGAGCGCCGCAAACACCGAGGGGCTGTCAAGGAAGGGGAGGCAGCACCAATCGACGCTGCCGTCGATGCGGACGAGGGCGACGGAGGAACAGTTCCCGATCACTCCGTAATCACGGATCGAGCGGTAGGGGGGGCTCCGTTGGGCGATGTCCGTCATGAGCTCAGGGCGCTTGTCGACCATTTGCAGGGGACCCTCATGTGACGTGCCCGTCAGTCGGTGCCGTACGGGGTCACGGAAAGGAGGGCGTTCTCCGCTTGACGGGAATCCAGGCGCGTGTACTGGACCACAATGGGAACGTCGGATTCGATCACGCTCGCATAGTCCGTCGCCACGGGCACGGGTTCGGGGTCGTCTATGTCGTTGAACCGGATGTGCCGGGTGCGCCGGGGGGGGACAGTCACTCGGTACGGTCCTACAGGATCACGGTTCTCGAAGTAGATCGTGAAGGAGACCCGCGCCTCGTGGGGCCCTGTGTTAAGGATGCACGCCGTATCGTGGCTCAGCATCTCCGGTTCGGGCCCATGGCTGCCAGCAGGAATGTACCCTTCGGGGATCACCCAGAACCGGTGTCCCAAAGCTTTGTCCATCGGTTCTCCTCCTGGGCGAAGGCACCAGTGCGTTGGTTTGAGGGGACCGGCCTGGGAGCTTCGGAGCTCCAGGAGCAAAGCATCCACCTACGTGATACCCCACCTGCCGTGGTGGGTCGTCCCGGGACCCACGCCTGCACGGAATGCTTCCCCGGGGAGGCCGGAGCCATGTCGGGAAATTGCAAGGATCGGGCCACTGCCCCAGAGCCCGATCCCGGAGTCGTCGGTGCCGATCTGAGGCTCCACGTTGGGACCGTTCGTGGTGACGGGAGGGGAGGGAGAGAGCCTCCAGCTCCAACCCAGCGACGCCCACCACTCCGTGGCTCGGAACCCCCAGAACCAAGCCTTGGGCTCGTTCAGCAAGGTGATCGGTCGACTACACTGCACTGCCGATCCGGGGGGGGGCGACATCTGCGAGGGGGCAATCCGTACGGGATGGGATGCTCGTGGGAAGAGCCTGATCCGGCCCCGTCCCCACGTCCGGGAAGTCGTCGGCTTCGACATATAGTCGAAGCGTGGACGTGGTCGGCGGCGAAGCGCCACGGCCGCCCCCTGTCCCGGCACGTCCGAAACCGCATAGGTTCCTCCTCGTCAAGCCTCCAAGATGCCAGATCGCGAGGCGGGCTCCCGGGTCACGCCGCGCCTAAGCAACCACGCTGCACGAGAGGAGGGACGGTGGAGATCCGTTCGACTCCGGTGCTTCCGTTCGGTGCACCTTCCCTAAGCCCGACGGGAGGACCTCGCCGGTGAGGGGATCCGAAAAGGCCCAGGCTGTCCCGCCCGCCACAGGGGCGGTAGGGCCCGGGCCCCGTCGCTACGGCACCTTCGAAGGCGTCTTCGTTCCGACGCTCCTGACGATTCTGGGCGCGATCATGTTCCTGCGCCACGGATGGGTCGTGGGGAACGCCGGCTTTGGTGGAGCCGTCCTCATCGTCCTCGTGGCCTTTCTCATCACCGGTGCCACGGGGCTCTCCCTCTCCTCCGTGGCCACGAATATCCGGATGGGTGCGGGGGGTGCCTATTCCATCATCTCCCGGTCCCTGGGGATCGAGATCGCCGGAAGCATCGGGATCCCTCTCTACCTCTCCCAGGCTCTGGCCGTCACCCTCTACATCTTTGCCTTCCGGGAGGGGTGGCTGACCGTCTTCCCCGACCACTCGGCGGTCCTCATCGACGCGGGGCTCCTGGCGGTGGTCCTGGGAATCTCGTCCGTGTCGGCCCGCTTCGCCTTCCGGGTGCAGTACGTCGTGCTCGCGGTGGTCGTCGGCTCCTTGATCTCTATCGCAGTGGGGGCGTTCCAGTCGCCCTTCGACGAACCCCTCCGCCTCTGGGGCGACTTCCCGGGAGCACCGGAGGAGGGGTTTCCCGGCACGACCTTCTGGATGACCTTCGCCATATTCTTCCCCGCTGCCACCGGGATCATGGCGGGGGCGAACATGTCCGGGGAATTGGCCGATCCCCGTCGCAGCATTCCCCGAGGCACCATGGCCGCCATCGCCGTGAGCCTCGCCGTGTACCTGGTGCTGGCCTACTGGCTCGCCCGGGTCGCCAGCCCGGACGAGCTCGTCTCCAACTACACCATCATGCTGAACCGGGCCGCGTGGGCGCCGGCCATCCTGGCGGGTCTGCTCGGGACGACCCTCACCCAGGCCCTCATGTCCCTCGTAGGGGCGTCCCGCATCCTGCAGGCTCTGGCAGCCCACAAGGTCATCCCCGGGGGAGCGTCCCTCGCCCGGAGGAGCCCAAGGGGCGAGCCGCGGAGGGCGCTACTCCTCACGGCAGGGCTGGTGGCAGGGGCCCTCCTGTTCCGGGAACTGAATGCCGTGGCTCCCCTCATCACGACGTTCTTCCTCATCACCTACGCCATGGTGAACGTGGTCGTCCTGGTGGAGCAGAGATTGGGGCTCGTCAGCTTCCGTCCCCTCCTTCCTGTCCCCCAGACGGTCCCCCTGGTGGGGCTTGTGGGGTGCGTCGTGGCCATGTTCATCATCAACCCCGTGGTGAGCCTGGCCGCCGTGACCGTCGTGATTGCCGTCTACGGATACCTCATCCGGAAGGGCATCGCCCCCCCGTACGGAGACGTGAGGAGCGGGCTCTTCGTGGCCCTCGCCGAGTGGGCCGTGAAGCAGGCCACCCGGCTTCGGGGCCCCGACGACCGGGCGTGGAAGCCGAGCCTCCTCGTGCCCGTGGAGGAGGTGGAGGAGCTCCAGGGCACGTTCCGACTCATCCACGACATCGCCGCCCCGAGGGGCTCGCTCCACATCATGGGGGTGGCCACGGGGGAGAAGGCGCACGCCCTGGAAGCGGACCTGGCCACGGCCGCCGGCCACTTTCGGGACGAGGAGGTCTTCGCCACCTGGACCGTGATCGAGACGAAGCGCTACGCCGACGGGTTTCTGGCGGGGATGGGTGCCCTTCGGGGCTCTTTCCTCCGCCCGAACATCGTCTTTCTGCGGCTTCCCGGGGACGAGGAGCGCGCCCAGGGCCTCAGGGAGGTCATGGGGCGGGCTCCCGACTATGGCCTGGGGATCATCCTCCTTGCGGACCACCCTCGCGCGGGCATCGGGCGGAAGAGCGCCATCAACGTCTGGGTTCGGAACCCCGAGTGGGAGAAGGG
>SKZC01000067.1 GCA_007127575.1 Gemmatimonadota bacterium | reverse complement strand
TGAGGCTCGTCCACCTCGATGATGGGCGTCTGCTCGGCCATGTAGGTGTACCACGGAAGCTGCGTCTCCAGCTCCTGTTCCAGGAGCGGGTGCGGGGGGTTCTGCCCCCAGAAGAGGGTCCACCATCCACCGATCTCCACCTGCCCCAACTGGGGATGATCGTAGGCCTCCCAGTCCGAAAAGTAGTGCCCATCGAACTCTTCTTCGTTGAATCGGTGCCAGTCCGACTCGTCCACGTACCCCTTGTCGTCATAGTCCGGCACCCACTGCTCGGGCGGAGGGGAAAACTCCGGGACGTAGCCCACGATGCCGTGGTCGCTGTAGCCCCACTGCATCAAGGTTCCGTACCGGCGCTCCGTAGGATGCACCGCGCTGGGGCGGACGGGCCGACCCGTATCCTCCGTATAGTAGTCGGAGAGGTGGATGACCAACGCCTCGTCATTCTCGTCGAACGCCGCCGGGTCCATGGCCGACGGCAGGCGGAAGATGAAGCCGCCGGAGGTATGTCCATGGAGAATGATGGAGATGTTCCGGTGGTCGTTGATGAAGTGGGCCACCGCGTACGTCTCAGGCTCCGAGAGGGGGAAGTCGCCGGAGCCACCCTGGAGGTGCCAACGCTCCCAGTTCCGGGGCCAGTTCCGGTTCATGTCGATCCCGCCCCGGCCATCGCTGTTGATGATGCCGTCGCCGTTCCGGTCCACGCCCTCGGTCTGAAAGGAGTAAAACGGCCCCGTATCCCCTTCCTCCCGCTGGCGGAGAATCCGCGGATCCTCCGAGTCCAGGACGTACGACCCGTCGGGATCTTCATAGCGCATCCGGAGGATGCGGCCGTTCCCCGTGAGATCCTCGGGGGGATCGCTGTCCGCGATTCCGTCCTCGTTGGTGTCGATGGGACGGGGTGTGCTCCGAACGATCCAGTCTTCCTCCAGCACCACATCGATGCCGTCGGGGTTGAAGGCGGGGTGAACGTAGAAGGTCCGGGTATCCAGGAGCTCCGTGATCCGGGGGTCCTCTCCGTAGCGGTTCACCAGGTGCGCGAGCCAGTAGAGGGCCACGGCGCCACCGGTGAGCTCACGGGAGTGGAGGCCACCGTCTACGTAGACGGCGGGCTTCTCGTCGTGGGCACCCGTGGCCTGATTCGTCACCTTTGCCAGCAAAAGATCCTGTCCGTACAGGCTCTCTCCAATGACCTCCAGCTCCATGAGATCCGGGTACATCTCCTCCAACTCCCGCATGATCTGGTGGGTCTCGGCCGCCAGGTAGTAGCGGTTCCAATCCACCGACCCGTCCGCCGCCACCAGAGACTCCTGGACGGCAGAACCGGGGGTACTTTCAGCCGAACCGCACCCTACCATCAGTAGGGCGGTGACGGCCACGAGCGCCAATTTCTTCATCGTTGAATTCCTCCATTGAGGGAGAAGGAAACACCACGGCCTGAGGTGGCCGGCAGCCGGTCGGGCTACCTGTGGTGGACGTACGTCGGGATCCCGAGTCGGGGATGAAACAGGTGGCGGGCCGAAGTTCGGTGGGAACTCCGGCCCGCCTGGACCACCTAGCGAGACTGGAAAGGCGTCGCTATCGGCGAATCTACAATCGTACCCTCATCCGTCCGATGATCAACAGGCCACGCAATTGTGGTTGTTGTGCGCGCCCAGGCTTTCCAGTAGCTCGATGGCCCGGGGGAAGGGTGAGATTCGTTGTCGCGGACTGTTGGCCATGTCCACGGTGGTTTGGCCTTCCCGGCTTACCACCGTCACGTCGGCCCCCTGCTCGGCCAGGTATCGAATGAGTTCCACATCCCCCCTGGCAGCGGCATGATGAAGCGCCGTGTACCCGTTGTGATCCCGCTCGTTCACATCGACGCCCAGCTCTTCCACCAGGTACCGCACTGCGGGAACCCACCCATTGGGGACGTGTCGGTGCACATTGGCGGCGTAGCCTTCACCGTACCCCACTCCGGATGCGGCGTGGATGGCGTGGACGCCAGGCCCACCTGACGGGACCGGGGGCAAGCCGGACTCATCTGCAGCCGGTTGTCCTGTGTAGCCTCCGCCTCCGCCGCGTTGCGCCGGACGCGTGGTGGGAATCTCGGGATCGGCGCCGTACTCCACCAGAAGCTTCATGGCTTCCACATCGGTGGCGTAGGCCGCCCGCCAGAAGGGTGTAGCTCCCCAGGTGTCCACCCGGAGGTGGTCGAAGGTGAAGGCCATGTACCAGAGGTGCTTGTCCAGGCGAGCGTTAGGATCAGCTCCCGCCTCCAGGAGCTCCTTCATGAAGGAGAGGTAGTCGATATCCTGCCGCTCGTGGGCCCTGGGCTGCGGGTAACGCGAGCGGGGGTGAAACTGGAGGTTGATGGCCGCGAAAAGGGGTGTGGCCCCGGCCTCGCTGGCCACGTTCGGGTCGGCACCGGCCTCCAAGAACTCCCGGGCCAGGTCCCAGTGACCGTTAATGCTGCTCATGAGGAGAGGGCTCGTGTGATCCCCTTCGCTCACCTGATCGATGTCGGCTCCCACCTCGAGGAGTGCTCGCGCCGCCTCGGCATGCCCCTCTCTGGCGGCATGAAGAAGTGGGGTAAGGCCGCCCATGGCGCCCACGAGCTGGGTATATCCCAGGATTTCCTCCTCTCCGGCCTCTTCCTCGCCTTCCAGACCTTCGGCGTCGGACATGGCCCGCTGAAGCTCCCGGGCGGCCCTCACCGCCTCTTGCACCTGCTCGGGCGTGGGACGCCAGTCGTCCCCCCCTCCAGCGGCTTCATGGAACTCGGCCAGCATCCGGTTCCGAACCTCCCGGGCCTGCTGGTCCACGGCCTCCCGGGTGGGAATGTCGTCCACCCGGGTGGTGGCGCCCAGATCGGCGCCATGCCTCGCCAGAAGTCTGATGACCTCCGGGCTATTTCCCGCAGCGGCGAAGATGACGGGCGTCTGACCCCAGTGCTCTTCCCGGGCGTCCACA
This sequence comes from Gemmatimonadota bacterium, assembly GCA_007127575.1. Taxonomy (GTDB): domain Bacteria; phylum Gemmatimonadota; class Gemmatimonadetes; order Longimicrobiales; family Gaopeijiaceae; genus SKZC01. Next base: position 2,543 of record SKZC01000067.1, on the reverse strand, counting down.
TCGGCCCCGTGATCCAGGAGTGCCTCCACCGCCTCCGCGTCCCCGGCGCCTGCCGCGAAGTGCAGGGCCGTCACTCCGCCGGTCTCGGTCCGGACATCAGGATCGGCGCCACGCTCCAGGAGGAGGCGTAGCACCGCGCCGTTCCCATTTCGTGCCGCGAAGTGGACCGGCGTGTACGCCCCCAGCCGGGTGGTCACTTCCACGTCGGCACCCTGCTCCAAGAGGAATGCCGCCAATTCAGCGTCGCCCCTCTCGGCCGAGAAGTGGAGGGCGGTCATCCCATCCCCACGGGGCTCGTTGACGTCCATTCCGGACTCCACGAGGGCCCGTACCTGTTCCAGGTCGCCCTTCATGGCGGCGTCGGCAACAGGTGGATCGGGGTTGGGCGCGGCGGCCACCAAGAGGACCAACAGGCCCAGCAGTGCCGGCATCCCGAAAAGCGTCTTCTTCTGCATGACCCCTCCCCTCATCGTCGCAGGTGCTGCTTCCACAATGTCTCCCCTCCCTTCCTCAGCGCATGTCCGCCAGCGACGAGGCCGACGGCGGTGTGAGGGAGAGGGTTCCGGTGCTATCACCGAAGCTGGAGAGGTCGTCCACACCCAAAGCGTGCATGAGGCTCAGCATGGCGTTGGCCATGGGCGTCCCGTCGGGAGCCCGGAGATGCGTGTTCCCGTCCAACCGGCCATTGGCACCACCCAGGACGAAGAGCGGGCAGCGGCGATGGTTGTGGAGGTTCCCGTCGGCCATGGGCGAGCCGCAGATGATCATGGTCTTGTCCAGGAGGCTCTGATCCCCCTCATACGTGTTCTGGAGCCGGTCCAGGAAGTGAGCCATGGTGCCGAGGCGGTAGCGGCTGATGGTGTTGAAGTCCAGGATCCGCTCTTCGTTTCCTCCATGGTGCGACGCCGGGTGGAAAGGACGATCGGAGCCGCTCTCCGGGAAGCTTCGAGCGGACGCGTCCCGCCCCAGCTTGAAGGAGAAGACCCGGGTCACGTCGGTCTCGAAGGCCAGGACCTGAAGGTCGAACATCATCCGCACATGCTCCTCGAAGGAGTCCGGCACACCGGCCGGCGCCTCGGGCAGCTCCCGCTCTTCCCCGCTGGTGTTCCTCTGCTCCACCAGCTCGATGCGCCGCTCGATCTCCCGGATGTCCTCCAGGTACTGATCCAGCCTGCGCTGATCCACGACGCCCAGGTTCCGCTTGAGCGACGCCAGATCCTCGGTGACCCAGTCCAGGATGCTCCGGTTGGCCTGGCGGCGCCGGCTGCGCTCCTCCTCCGTCGCACCAGCGCCGAAGAGCTGCTCGAAGACCACGCGGGGGTCACGGATCACCGGCAGCGGTTCCGTGGGGGAGGCCCAGGAGATGGTGTCCGTATACACGCAGGAGTATCCGTAGGCACACCCTCCGGACTGATCGATGTTCTCGATGCAGAGCTGCATGGAGGGGAGGGGCGTGTCCTGGCCGAACCTCTGGGCGTAGACCTGATCCAGGGACGTTCCGACGTACACATCGGAGCCCCGGGTCTGCTTGGGGTGGGCTTGCGTGAGGAACACCGCGCTGGAGCGGAAGTGGTCCGCGCCCACCTCGCCCGGTTGGTACGCCTCGGCCATCCGTACATCGGTGTTGCTTACGATGGTGAGGTAGTCCTGCCAAGGCTCCAGGGGCTTCAAGACGTTCTGGTCATTCATCTCGAAGTTCCGCCCGACCTGTGCGGGAGCGAAGAGATTCTGGCTGGCCCCCCAATCGTTACAGCCTGCCACACCATGGACCTCCTCGATGGTCACAAGGCGGGTGCGATCGAGGCCCGCGTCGGAATCGGACCAGAACCGGAGGGCCGGTACCATGGCATCCATGAACGGCAAGGCCACGGTGGCGCCCATCCCTCTGAGGAACGTACGCCGGGGAAGCTTCTTTCCGGTGATAATGTTCATTACTTCTTCTCCTGAGCCCGAGTTCTCGGTTTCGATTCCAAGTGCGACAACCTTCGATTCACATCCACCCGGCTCGGCCGGTGTGGCATCTCACCTCTTCACTTCCGGGCTGACTTCCGCTTTCGACAGTGGAAGGGGAAGCTCCGGCCCGGTTCAATCGTGATCCTGCACCTCTGCCACCGATTCCGGAACCCGCTGCATCTGGAAGGGCGGACTCTCGATGACCCCCATGATGAATTCGGTCACCCGATAGTCTTCCTCCGCCGCACGGTCTGCGATGCTGCGGACGGTGGCCTTGTCATACCATTCAATCTGACGACCCAGTGCGTATGCGAGCAAGTTTTCCGTAAAGGTCCGCACCAGCGGAATGGGCCGCTCCAGAAGGGCGTCTACCAACTCGCCCGGAGTGGAAATCTCCGTGCCATCGTAGAGCTGCCCCCGCGTATCCAGGGGAAGATCCCGCTCCCGAAGCCGCCACTGGCCGGTGACGTCGAAATTGTCCAAAGCCAGGCCGATGGGGTCCATGAACTGGTGACACGAGTTGCACGTCGGGTTCTCCGAATGGATTTCCAATCGCTCCCGGGTGGTGAGCCGACGACCGTCATCGGAGG
>SKZC01000240.1 GCA_007127575.1 Gemmatimonadota bacterium | reverse complement strand
GGGCCGGCGAAGGCGCCTCAAACAAGGACAAGATAACAGGAGGTAGCGCTTCGTGCCCCTCCGGCCCCCGAGCCACCACGCCCCTTCCGGGACATCTTGTCCCGGCAGGAGGGCTACTCGACCCAGACCGTCTTGATGTTCACGAACTCCCGGATCCCGAACGGGGACAGCTCCCGGCCGTACCCGCTCTCCTTCACGCCTCCAAAGGGGAGGCGGGGGTCCGAGCGCACGAAGGCGTTCACGAAGCAGGCGCCGGCGTCCAGCTCGTCGACGGCCAGCCGCTCCCCCCGCTCCCGGTCGCTCGTGAAGACGGCGCCCCCGAGCCCGAAGGGGGTGTCGTTGGCGACCCGAATCGCCTCTTTCTCATCCCCAACCCCGATGATGCTCGCTACCGGCCCGAAGAGCTCCTCGTCGTAGGCCGGCATTCCGGGCTCCACATCGGCGAGGACGGTGGCGGGATAGAAGGCCCCGGGACCCGCAGGCAGCTCGCCTCCCAGGAGGAGGCGGGCTCCCGCCTCCACGCTCTCCCTGACCTGTCGGTGGAGCTCGTCCCGGAGGTCCGGCCGGGCCTGGGGGCCCAGGGTCGTCGCCTCGTCCATGGGATCGCCCATAACCGCCAGGCTCATGCGTTCCACCATTCGCCGCTCGAACTCTTCCCGAAGCGGCTCTACCACCAGGAATCGCTTGGCCGCGATGCAGCTCTGACCCGAGTTCAGCATCCGGCTGGCGACGCAGGTTTCCACCGTGGCGTCCAGGTCCGCGTCTTCCAGGATGATGTACGGGTCGCTCCCGCCGAGCTCCAGCACCGTCTTCTTGAGCTTGCCCCCTGCGTGGGCGGCCACGGCCTTTCCCGCCCCCACGCTCCCGGTGAGCGTCACGCCTCGCACCAGAGGATGCTCGATGATCCGGCCCGTGAGATCCAGATCCACCATCACCGAGCGGAAGAGCTCGGGGGGGAACCCCGCGTCATGGAAGACCTCCTCGATGGCCAGGGCGCATCCCGGCACATTGGGCGCGTGCTTCAGGATCCCGCCGTTTCCCGCCATGAGGTTCGGTGCCGCGAACCGAAAGACCTGCCAGAACGGGAAGTTCCATGGCATGATGGCAAGCACCAGGCCGATGGGCCGGAAGGCCACATAGGTGGAGGCCTCCGTCTCCGGAGTGTCCACGGGTTCGGAGGCGAGCTGTTCCTCCGCATTTTCGGCGTAGTATTCGCACACCCAGGCGCACTTCTCCACCTCGCCCCGGGCCTCCGTCAGGGGCTTCCCCATCTCCTGGGTCATGAGGCGGGCGTAGTCCTCCGATCGCTCGCGGAGGATCTCGGCGGCCCGTGTCATCTTCCGGGCGCGCTCGGGGAACCCGGTGGTGCGCCAAGCTCGCTGGGCCCGGTGAGCGGCCTCGAGGATCTCTTCCATCACTTCTCCGCTCATCTCCGGATACTCGTCGAGGTCTTCTCCGGTGGCGGGGTTCGTTGCGGTCCAGCTCATCGGGGCACGTCCTTGGTCACCGAGGGGTGAGTCGCCTTCCTTGAACGAGGGGGTGTACCCCGTCAACGGTTGGAGAGGGTCCCCGGAGCGTCTGGTTTGAGCCATGGGACGGGTCGCTTGGTTCGAGAGCCGACCCCTCGGACACCCCTCCATCCCTCAGCTCGCCCGGCTACGGGTGGCGGACGGCGATGGCCAGGACGTACTCCGCCTCGACGACGGCCGTGCCGTCGGTGGCGCGGTTGTGACGTTCCAGGACGTCCACCATGTCCTGGAAGAGCTCCTGGTGCTTCTCATCCGGAAGGCTGGCGAAGGTTCGCACGGTGGGTCCGAAGTCCCGCCGATACTCCCTCGCCAGGTCCTCCACGGACCGTCCGTAGAAGCGGGTCGTCCGGTACGTGCTCTCGATGGAGGAGACTCGGTCGCCGAGAAGCTCTTCGAGTCCTGCTTCCGTCCCCCATCGGAACGGCGAGTCCAGCTCCGGAGGAGGGGGCATGTACTTCGCGTGCACCTCGAGGAAGTCCTTCGCATAGCCGTGTGGAGGCCAGGTGACCAGGCCCACGACTCCTCCGGGCTTGCAGACTCGCAGAAGCTCCGAGGCGGTGCGCTCCTGGTCTGGGGCGAACATGGAGCCGAAGACGGAGAGCACCGTGTCGAACTCGGCCTCGGAGTAGGGCAGCGCCTGGGCGTCGCCCACCTCGAAACGCACGGGCAGCCCGTCCGCTTCGGCGCGGGCGCGAGCCCGTTCGATCATCGCCGGTACGTAGTCGACGCCCACCACGTCGCATGCGCGCCGGGCGGCTCCGAGGGCGGCGTTCCCCGTCCCACAGGCCACGTCGAGCACGCGCTGAGTTGGACCGGGGGCTACGGCTTCGAGGAGTGCCTCTGCCACATCCACGACCTGATTGGCGATGGATTGATAGCCCGCCGCTCCCCAGGTCTCCTTCTGGCGCTCGGTGATTGCGGTGACGTCCACACTCTGAGTCATGATGTCCTCCTCGTTGTCTTTCGTGATTCGGGTGAGATTTCGAGCCCCTTCGCTCCCTGATGAGCCCTACGCCGGAGCTCAGCTCCCAGAAACCCGCTACCGGGAGCGGGTGGTACCGCATGGACGAGTCCCTTCGGTGTGGCCCGGTGTCTGTGTAGGACTCTGTAGACCGGTCGTCATATTTGATACCATGAAGGGACTCGGGGTCGGGTGTCAAGGGTTGGTTTCCGCCGACGTTCCAGGCCGGGCGTCTGGTGGACGGCGGGGGCACCGGAGGCCCTTGTAGTCAACGGTGCGTAGGGTGTGAGAGGGTTGCCCGGCTCTTGTGGACCGATCATCATAGGAGCGGTCCCCCTTACCCATGGAGGACGATGATGGAGGACGATGGCGGAAGGCACACGTGACCGATTCCTGACGGCGACCGCGAACCTCCTGCAGGAGCGCGGCTACCGAGGAACGAGCCTGAACGACATTCTCGCGGCAAGCGGTGCTCCGCGCGGCTCGCTCTACTACTACTTTCCGGGAGGGAAGGAGGAGCTCGCCCGGGAAGCCACCGAGCGCGAGGTGCGGAAGATTAGCGACTTTCTCGCCGCGGCCTTCCGAGAGAGTGACGGTCCGGTGGCGGCAGTTCGCGCGTATCTCGAGGGTGCTCGCGACCACACCCGCGCCGGGGGGTTCCTGCTGGGCTGTCCGGTCGCTTCCCTCGTCCTGGAGTCGCCGGAAGCGTCCTCGTCGATCCGGGCCATCTGCGAGGAGGCCCTGGACGACTGGCACGCGCTCATCCGCGACGGCATCGCCGCGAGCGGCATCCCCGCCGAGCGCGCCGACTCCCTGGCCACCCTTATCCTCACATCCGTGGAAGGCGCGCTGATCGTGGCCCGCAGCCGGCGCGATTCGGAGCCTCTGGACACGCTGGCCGAGGAGCTCGCGGCAGCGGTGGCCACGGCCTTGAGAGAGAGCTCGGGGGCCAGGGACGGCGACGTCCAAGGAGTCCGCTGAAGCCGCTCTCTAGGCTGCGCCTCATTACCCGGACAGGCTCCGACCCAAAAAGGCATCAGCGTTGCCGCATCTCTCCGCTTGCCTTACCGTCGCCAACCAAGGTCACCACCTGTCTTGGTGCCCGGTCAAGCGCTCACGTCCCTTCTGGGGAGAGTAGAGGACGCATGTCCGCCGAAAAGGGAGAGCTCGCTCGCAGCCTCGGGTTCCTGGAGGCCATGACACTGGGCGGCGGGACCATGATTGGCGCGGGGATCTTCATCTAGCCGGGCATTGCGGCGGCGAACGCGGGACCGGCCAGCTCCATCTCCTTCCTGATCGGCGGCCTCGTAGCCCTCCTGGCAGCCATCTCACTTTCCGAGCTCGCCACCGGCATGCCCGTCGCCGGAGGCAGCTATCACTACGTCAACCGCGCCCTGGGAAGCTTCTTCGGAAACATCGTCGGGTGGGGCATGTGGACTGGCCTCATGTTCGCCAGCGCCTTCTACATGATCGGCTTCGGTCAGTATCTGGTTGACCCCGTGCCGTTTCTGGATGGTCGCGTGCTGATCATCAGCTTCGGGCTGTTCGGGCTCCTCGCCCTCGTCGGCATCAACTATTTCGGGACGGAAGAATCGAGCAAGGCCCAGAACCTGATGATCGGGGCCGAAGTGATCGTGATCATCATCTTTATGGCCGTATCCGTCTTCTTCGTGGACCTGGACAACCTACGGCCCTTCGCACCTGCCGGGCCCAGCGGTATCATCGCCACCACGGGCATCATCTTCGTCACTTTCCTCGGCTTCGAGATCATCGCCACGGTGGCTGAGGAGATTAAGAATCCGGGATGGACGATTCCGGTCACCATGATCCTGTCCGTGGTGGCCGTCACCCTTCTCTACGCCATGGTGATGATCGTGGCCACCGGCGTGATTCCGTTTCAGGAGCTGGCCGGTTCGTTGGTTCCCGTGTCCGATGTGGCCATGGTCAGCATGGGAGCCATGGGAGTCGTGGCGATTGTAGCCACGGCCGCGGTGGCGGCCATCTCCAGCGCGAACTTGTCGGTGCTGTCCGCGGCCCGGGTGGTCTACGCCATGGGGAGAGACCACCTCGTGAGCGACTGGATGAACGCCACGCATCGACGGTTCGGCACCCCACATCGGGCCGTGCTCGCCACAGGCGGTGTCACCGCCGGCCTGGTCCTCGCCGGCCTGCGCATAGAGGACATCATCGGATTGCTGGCGGAGGTGGCCAGCTTCAGCTTCCTCATTTCCTATATGCTGGTCCACGTGGCCGTGATCGTCATACGGCGTGCTTAGCCGAGTGACTACGAGCCGGAGTTCAAGATTCCCTCCTGGCTCTATCCCACGGTGCCGGTGTTGGGGGTCGCCCTGTCCCTGGTCGTGATCAGCCAGATGGCATCGGTGATCATCGTGATGGGAATGGGGATTTGTCTGTTGGCCGTCGGCTGGTACCTGGTCTATTCCAGGTTCCACGTGCGAGAGCCGAGCTTGGTCGGCAACGCCATCGTCGCTGACGCGGCCCGGCGCGCCCGGGGGGCCGGCGAGTTGCTGGACGCCTACCGCATCGTCGTACCCGTGGCGAACCCGGCGACACAGCAACAGCTCCTCCGGGTCGCCGCCGCCGATGCACATACGCACAAGGAGGCCCGAGTCTCGGAGATCATTGCGCTGAATGTTCTGAAGGTGCCCCAGCAGACGTCCCTGGAGCAAAATCTGCGCTTCGAGCGTAAGCGCATCGAACTACAGCGCGAACTGCTTCAGAGTGCCGAGGCGTTCGCCACAGAGCTGGGGGTGAACCTCAGGACGAGAGCCATCGTGGGGAGAAATGTGGCGAAGATCGTCCTGGATGTCTTGGAGGAGGAGCGCGCCGACGAACTCTTTCTCGGATGGAGAGGGAAGCGAAGCACCAGGGAGCACATCCTCGGCTCGACCCTCGATCCCATCATACGTGGGGCTGTGTGCCAGGTGACGCTATTCAAGGGGAGAAAGGAGGATATGGGGGCCGTGCTGGCCCTTGCAGGGCCCGGGCCGCATT
>SKZC01000161.1 GCA_007127575.1 Gemmatimonadota bacterium | reverse complement strand
CATCCTCAGCTCGAGTCAGAAGAAAGGGCTCGCCTTCGTAAAACTCGGTCCGGACCCGCTCGGCTCGCTCCAGAGAGATGAACTGGAGGCCAAGCTCTACCAGTCGGCCCTGAAACCGGTCGGGATCGGAGGGAATCTCGTCAGGGGACACGTCCCGAATCACCCCTCCACCCTCTGTCGCCTCGGTATCGACGTCAGGGAGCCAGATCCACCCTTCCAACTGGACCCGTCCCCAATTCCCTTCCCGGTCCAGAACCCGCAGTTGCACCTCCGGATGCACCCGGGCCACCGAGTCCCCATCCGGCTGAAGGTACAGGGGGAGGGCCCCGGAGGGGGCACGCACCCACTCGTCCACCGCCGGGAACTCTTCCGCACCGCCTTCCGGGGGCGCCGGGGCAGCCTCCACCGAGGGAGAGTCCTCCTCGGGAGGGCCGACTTCTTCCACCGGCTCTTCCGCGCCGGTGAGCTCCAGGGAAGGGCTCCAAAGCCAGACGTCTCGACGAATCCGGATCCACCCGGGAATCCGCTCCTCCTCTCGGAGGAAAGTTCCCTGCTCCAGTCGGCCCAGGACCGTTCCCTGCGGCTCCTCCCGTAGATTCTCTCCGCCGGTCTCCGAGACCACCAGGTTCAGCTCCGGATCCTGCCGCACCTGCAGGGAGGCGGTCCACACCCACCCTTCCAAAGCCACCTGCACCCACTCGTCGTCCTGCGCCACCACCGGAAGCTGAACCCCGGCCTGCAGGGTGCCCAGGAGAGCGCCGTTGGGTTCAGCCCGGATGTTCTCTTCCTCCACCAATTCCGCCGTCTGTGCCCCCAAGCTGGAGACCAGCGACAGCGTGACCATGGCCATCGCCACGAAGAGGACCCACGGGCGGAAGCCCCGGAGGATGGTCACGCGAGAGCCCATGAGGTTCCTCGAAGACGAAACGAAGTGGACGAACCGGTGGTAGAGGGAGGCGCGGCGCCTCCCTGGGCTGAAAATGTGCTCATCCCGGAGGGAACCGTCAATTCGACCGAGACGGCGGTTCCGGCGCGACGACTCGTCCACAGCCAATGGTGCAGCATGCGGCATTCATACAGACTGTACGCCCTGGCCACCCTCCTTTTCGTGGCCCCCTCCGCTCCGGGGTACCTCGGTGCCCAAACGGTACCGTCGCCCTATTCCTTCATCGACACCAACCAGGAGTTGGGGGTGTTCATCGGACACCTGGACTCCAACCAGGGGCGCTTCTCCATCGGCCCGGCGGCGGGAGCGGTCTATGGGGCCCGGTACGCCATCAAGCTGGGCGACACCCCTCTGGCCTTCGAGGCCGTCACGTTCATGGGCTCCCTCCCCCGGGAGATCATCGACCCGTCCCGACCGGAGGGGGAGCGGGTGGTGGATGAGGTGAGCTCGCTCGTGGCCGGCGCCGACGCCCGCCTTCGCCTGAGCCTCACCGGGCCCCGAACCTGGCGCGGTCTCAACCCATATGTTGCCCTGGGTCTGGGAGCAGCCTCCGATCTCTCCCATACCGGGGCGGACGATCTGCCCATCGGCCCAGAGCAGGAGTTCCGCTTCGGGCCCGCGTTCATGGGGGTGGCCGCCGGCGGGATCCGGTGGTTTCCCGTTGACCCCATAGGTGTGCGGGGAGAGACCAGCCTTCATCTCTGGCGCCTGGGTAGCCCTCGAGGCTTTTCCGCCCACGAGGAGGCCCTGGGTCCCGTGCCGGAGCAGGAATGGGTGGGCAGCTTGATGTACAGCCTCGCCCTGACATACCGCTTCTGAACCCCATGGGCGACTTCGAGGAGCGGGCCGCGGACTGGTTGCCCTTCGCCGAGGCGTTGACGCGGCTGGTGGAGGCCGCGGTTCCTCTCCCGCCCGAAGAGGTCCCCCTCTCGGAGGCACGGGGTCGAGCCCTTGCCGAAGCAGTCCGAAGCGCGGTGACCCTTCCCCGACACCCCAACAGTGCCATGGACGGGTATGCCATCCAGTCGGACGACGTGGAGGGGGCGGACGCCCACCGGCCACGAGAGCTCAAGGTGGTGGGACGATCCTCCCCGGGACGGCCGTGGAACGGTACGTTGGAGACCGGTCAGGCCGTGCGGATCATGACCGGAGGCCCCATTCCAACGGGAGCGGACGGTGTCGTCCGGGTGGAGGACACGGACCGAGAGGAGGTGGCGATGGGCCGGGTGCGCGTCCTCAACGACCGGGATCGTGGAAGGCACATTCGGCCCCTCGGCGAGGACATCCGGGAGGGAGAGGTTGCCCTGCCGGCCGGACACGGGATCTCCAGCGGATCGGTGGCCCTTCTGGCCGGCGTGGGCCGTACCCGGGTTCCCGTGCATCGCCGGGCCCGGGTGGCCATCCTCTCCACGGGGGACGAGCTCGTAGACCCCGCCACCTTCCCGCACGAATGTGGAGATGCGGCCATCCCCGACTCGAACACCCCCGCCCTGGTGGCCGGACTGGACGCGCTGGGTTGCCGTCCCCACTCCCTGGGCACCGTCCCGGACCAGGAGGCCGCCCTGGAGCAGGCGATCCGGAGCGGTCTCACCTCCGACGTCCTCATCACGGTGGGAGGAGCCTCCATGGGAGACGCGGACCTGGTGAAGCGGGTCCTGGACGGGCTGGGGTTCGAGCTGGACTTCTGGAGGATCCGGGCTCGACCGGGGACCCCCTTCGGGTTCGGCTTTTTGCCTCGGGAAGGAGACCGCCCCCAACCCGTCCTGGGCCTGCCCGGCAACCCCGTCTCCGCCTTTGTGACCTTCCAGCTCTTGGTTCGCCCCTTCATCCTCCGCCTCATGGGCCACTCCCAGGTGAGTCGCCCGACGGTGGAAGCCCGAATGGGCACGTCCGTCACGTCCAAAGGGGGATTCAGACAGTTCATCCGGGTCACCCTGTCCGGGAGTGCAGGAGAAGGGTGGACGGCGTCTCCCACGGGGCCCCAGGGATCCGGGCTGGTGAGCTCGATTGGGCGTGCGGACGGGCTAGCGGTGATCCCGGAGTCGAAAGAGACCTTGGCTCCGGACGACCCGGTACAAGTGATCCTTCTCGGTGACGGTCCCGGATGGCCAGGGGAGCCTTGTCTCGCTCCATGAGATCCGTGATCGTGGGGGCCTTGGCCCTGCTGACCCTGGCTACCGGGTGCGGAGTCCCCCGGTGGCCCGTGGACGGCGCGGTCACCTCCCCCTTCGGTTTCCGGTGGCGGGGGTTCCTTCCGGAAATCCATCGGGGGGTCGACCTCCGTGCGCCCACCGGGACCGAGGTCCGTGCCATGACCGGTGGCACGGTCCGTTACAGCGGCTGGATGGGGGGCTATGGGAACGTGATCTGGCTCGATCACGGCCGGGACCTCCTGACAGTGTACGCCCACCTGTCGGAGCGGGCAGTCTCCACCGGTGAGGAGGTTCAGGGAGGTCAGGTCATCGGACTCAGCGGGATGACAGGGACAGCCACGGCACCTCACCTCCACTTCGAAGTCTGGCGCCGCGGCCGCCCTGTGGATCCGGTCCCTCTCCTGGGAGGAGCTCCCGGAGGGTAACCGATCAACCCTCCGACTTGAGCGCCCGAATCTCCTGGGTCAGCCTCGGAACCACCTCAAAGAGGTCTCCCACGACGCCGTAGTCCGCCACCTTGAAAATGGGAGCGTCCGGGTCTCGGTTCACCGCCACGATGGTCCCCGCCGTGCGCATGCCGGCCAGATGCTGGATGGCTCCTGAAATCCCGACGGCGAAGTAGAGCTTGGGGGCCACCGTCTTCCCCGTCTGCCCCACCTGCTCCGCGTGGGGACGCCATCCGGCGTCCACCACGGCTCTGGAGGCACCCAATCCGGCCTGGCTCCCGATGGCCTCCCGAAGTTCCTCCAGGATCCCCCAGTGCTCCGGGTCCTTCAAGCCCCGTCCTCCGGACACCACTACGGCGGCCTCGGCTACATCGGGGATGTCTCCCCCCTGGGCCTGGAACTCCACGGTGCGAGCCTTCCAGCCGCTGGAGTCCACCTCCACCGCTACCGCCTCCACCGTACCCGCGCCATCTCGTTCCTCGGCGGGGAAGACGTTGGGGCGAAGAGAGACCAGAACCGGCGCGGCGTCAATTCGGACGCGTGCGAACGCCTTCCCTGCATAGATGGGTCGAACGATCTCCAAGCCCCCATCCCGGACCGAAATCTCGGTGGCCTCCTGAGCCAGCGGAACGTCCAGGAGGGCCGCCACCCGAGGAGCCAGATCCTTCCCCTGAATGGTACCTGGGAAGAAGACGGCGGCGTAGCCGCCCGAGCGGATCTGCTCGGCCAGGACCCGGGCGTACCCCTCTCCCTGATAACCCGACAGCGCCTCGTGCTCCGCTACCTTCACTACGGCGGCCCCGAAGCGCCCCAACTCCTGAGCCGCCTCTCCCATCCCGGCACCGCCCAGGAGGAGCGCGTGGGCATCCCCACCCAGCTCCGACGCCGTGGACGCCGCTGCGGACACCACCTCCCTCGTCGCACCGCGAACGACTCCGTCCCTCTGCTCTCCTACCGCTAGAATCTGACTCATGACACTGTATCCCTTCGTTGGATTCCCCGTCGTCTATCCGGAAGCTCCATGATGAACGTCAGAGGACCTTCGCCTCTTCCCTCAGGAGCCGCACGAGCTCAGGCACGGCGTCCGGCCCCTCACCCACGATCCTCCCCTCGGCCTTCTCAGGCGGTGGCTCCAGAGCCTTCACCTCCAGAGACGAAGCCGGGACCTCCACTTCCTTCGTGTCCAAGGGCTTCCGCTTGGCCGCCATGATCCCCTTCAAGGAAGCGTACCGGGGCTCAAAGGGACCCTTGGTCACGGTGATGACGGCGGGGAGATCCACCTCCACCACCTCCACCCCACCTTCCACTTCCCGCCGGCACACCGCCGTACCATCCTTCATCTCGAACTCCGCCACACCGGTCACACAGGGCCGCCCCAGCAACGTGGCCAGCATGGGACCGACCTGCTGCTGATCGTCGTCCACCGCCTTCACCCCCAGGAGCACCAGATCCGGGCCCTCCTCCTCTACATGGGCGGCCAGGGTCTTGGCCGTGGCCAGCCCGTCCATGGTGACCTCCCCCTTGAGAAGGACTCCGCGATCGGCGCCCATGGCCAGCCCGGAGCGGAGGGTTTCCTGAGAGTCTTCGCCTCCCAGGGACACCACGGCCACCTCGCCCTCACCCAGAGCCTCCTTCGTGCGGAGCGCTGCCTCTACAGCGAATTCGTCGTATGGGCTCACGACGTACTTGACTCCACTGGGATCGATGGATTGCCCGTCCTCTGCAATCCGGACTCGCGTCTCCGTGTCAGGAACGCGCTTCACACACACCAGAATGTTCACCTTCAGTCTCCCCGTTCCGTGTCAGTTTTCAGACCCGCCTCCGCGCCTCAGTTCGCCGTCCCAGCCGGAGCTCAGGCTCCACCTGTGGGCCGCGAAAACGCCTCCCGGAACCCACCGCCCGGGAGGAACCCGGCGCGCTTACCCCTCTAGCCTTGGATCGGTCCCCGGCATCCCTACATGGTCCCACGACCTG
>SKZC01000244.1 GCA_007127575.1 Gemmatimonadota bacterium | reverse complement strand
TGGGGTGGAGACCAGACCTTCGACGGCTTCCGTTCCGGGGGGCTCTTCTGGCAGGGCCACCGGTTCTTTCTGGGCGCCGGACGGCAAGGAGTCCGTCTTGGTCCGGGAGAGTTCGATCCCGTGGCGCAGGGGCAGGTTCCCTTCGATCAGATCCAACTGGGAACGGTCCGTCCCCTTCGCCTCCCGGGGCCCCTTCGCTGGATCGGTCCCTTGGCCACCCAGCTCTCCGTCGGACGGGTGGAGTCCACCGGCGAAGTGGAGTCGCCCTTCTACGGAACGTTCAGTGCCTCGGTTCGGCCCCATCCTTCGCTGGAACTGGGAGCGACTCGATCGGCGGTCTTCGCCGGGGAGGGTCGCCCCGGGGTGACGACGCGTCGGATCCTGGGGCTCCTGGGGGGGCGGCACAGTAGCGGCGAGGGGGTGGACTTCGAGTGGGAGGACCAGTACGCCATGGCCTACTTCAGACTCCGTGGCGAGTTGCGTTCCCTGCCCGTCTCCCTGCACGGAGGTGTGGCGGTGAACGACACGGAGGGAGCCGTACGAGACGATCCCGCAGTGGTGGCCGGCGTCGAGCTGGCCGAGGTTCTGCCCAGGGGGCTGCTTTCCCTGTCTTACGAATACAGCGCCTTCGGTCAGCGGGCGCGCATCTGCTGGTGGTGCGAGATCGGGCGACGGCCCCGAACCTGGTACGACCACTTTGTCTACGGACGGCACGAGGTCCGCGGAATTCCCCTGGGTAGCACCCTTGGGGGCTACGGAGCCCGGCATTCCGTGGGGGGCACGTTCTGGGATGCCGGGGGGACGGGGCATCTGAGCGGTCGCGCGTTCTTCGAGGTACGGGAGGAGGGGAACCTTCTGGAAGGGCGGTGGCCTGGGAAGCGCAGGGGGTTGGAGCTCACCGGTTGGGCACGGCTGAGTTCCGAGTACCGTGTGCGGCTCTCCGGTGTGGTGGCTGGCGGGCCGGAGATGGACTGGGATGTGGGAGGGGAGATCCTTCTCACGTGGGATGTACCGCTGCCCGGTCCGGCCGGCCTATGAGCTTCTCCATCCGGGGAAAGGGGTTCGGCCCGTGGAGCCATGGGGCCGGCCCGCCAGGCGGGTGACCCTTTACACCGGACGTGGTCCACCGGACACGTTCCCGTTTTCGGGCCGCAGGCGCGGCCGTCCCGGCGGGGTGCGGTCCCCCTCGATGAATAGGAGCCTTCCGTGTTTGCTCAGATCACCTCAGCCGCCATCCGGGGAATCGAGAGCTACCGGGTCAGTGTGGAAGTGAATCTGAGCCGGGGTCTCCCCTCCTTTTCCGTGGTAGGGCTTCCCCAGGGAGCAGTCCGGGAAAGCCGGGACCGGGTATGGGCGGCTTTGGGCCACCTCGGGGTCCATGTCCCCTCGAAGAAGATCACCGTGAACCTGGCTCCCGCCGATGTGAAAAAGGGCGGCAGTGCCTTCGACCTCCCTATCGCCGTGGGGCTTCTGGCCTGTGCGAAGGAAGTCCCCCCGAGTCGGGCGCAGGGGCCGGCGTTCCTGGGAGAGTTGGGTCTCGACGGGGTCCTCCGCCCCATACGGGGAGCCCTGGCAGTGGCGGAGCGGTGTCGACGGGAGCGGATTCGGGAGCTCATCCTGCCCCGAGCCAACGCCCTGGAGGCCGCCATGATCCCCGGGATCTCGGTCCATGCCGCTGGAAGCCTTAAAGAGGTGGTGGCACACCTGGAGGGGGAGGCTCCCTTGCCTCCGGTAGCGGCATCCCCGGGGTTGTCCCATGGCGGAGGCCCGCCGGCAGGGGGCCCGGACCTGGCGGAGGTCCGGGACCAGGATGTTCCGCGTCGGGCGTTGGAGGTGGCTGCCGCGGGGGGACACAACCTCTTGATGGTGGGACCTCCCGGGTCTGGGAAGTCCATGCTCGCTCGACGGATCCCGGGAATCCTTCCGCCCCTGGAGCTCGATGAGGCCCTGGAGGTCACCAAGGTCCATTCGGTGGCCGGAGCCCTGGCTCCCGGCACAGGAGTGCTTCAGCGACGTCCCTTCCGGGCGCCTCACCACACCACGAGCCCGGCAGCCCTGGCTGGAGGCGGAAACCCCATCCGTCCCGGCGAGGCCAGTCTGGCTCATCTGGGGGTGCTCTTCCTGGATGAGCTGACGGAGTTCAATCGGAACGCGCTGGAAACCCTGCGCCAGCCGCTGGAGGAGGGGTTCGTCACCGTCTCCCGGGTCCGGGAGTCCGTCAGGTATCCGGCCCGGTTCACTCTGGTGGCAGCTATGAACCCCTGTCCGTGCGGATACTTCGGAATCGAACGGGCTCGGTGCGTCTGTACCGGGGCACGGCTTCGAAGCTATTGGAATCGATTTTCCGGTCCCTTGAGGGACCGGGTGGACCTCCACGTCCAGGTCCCCCCGGTGCGGCTGGAGAGGCTTCGCGCTGAGGGGCGCGCGGAATCGTCCCGGGAGGTTCGAGGGCGAGTGGTGGCCGCTCGGCGGATCCAGGCTCGGAGGTACGAGGGAGAAGGGACGCTCCGAACCAACGCCGAGCTGCGCGGCGGACAGCTCAGGCGCTGGTGTGGTCTCTGTTCCTCCGGAGAGGAACTGCTGCGGTCCGGAGCCCGGCGGATGGAGCTGTCCGCCCGCGGGGTGACCCGGGTCCTGCGTCTGGCTCGGACCATTTCGGACCTGGATCACGGGGGTGAGATCTCCCCGGACCACCTGGCGGAGGCCCTCTTCTTCCGCAGCCCGAGGGAGCGGGCCCCGGCCTAGACCAGGACTGCAACATCCCTTCTCGGGGGTCGCGTGATGGGGAGGGCTTCTCCACCTCCGGACTCGTGAGTTTGACGGAGCCGTCGGTTGTACCGTGCGGAAGCGAGGAGTAACTTTTTGCACCTGGCCCGTGCACCCGAATCCCCCCGGTGGGCCGTCCTGGGAACGTCTGGAGAGCGCATTGCACTACCTGGACTACGCAGCCACCTCTGCCGTCCGACCGGCCTCCGTGGCGGAGGCGGTTCGCCGGTGCCTCGCCGAGGTGGGGGCGAGCCCGGGCCGGGGCGGACACTCGGCCTCGCTCGAGGCGGGTCGGATCGCCTTGCGGGCTCGAAGGTCCGTGGCTCGGGTCCTGGGATTCCCGGGTGACCCGGGTCGCCTGGTCTTCATGCTCAATGCCACGCACGCCCTGAACACCGCGCTGTACGGCACTCTCCGATCCGGGGACGCGGTGGTGTTCACCGCCTACGATCACAACTCCGTGCTTCGCCCCGTCTACGACTTGGTCCGGTCCCGTGGAGTGGATGCCCGGATGGTGTCAGGGGCCCCGGACGGTTCTTTGGATTTGGAGGAGGTGTCCCGCCTCCTGGAAGGCGCTCGGGTCCTGGTGGTGAACGCCGCGTCCAACGTCCTGGGGACCCGGCTGCCGCTGGCTCAGCTTTCGGCCCAGGCTCGATCTCATGGAGCCCTGACGCTGGTGGACGCCGCCCAGTCCGCCGGCCACCTGGCGGGCTCCCCAGCGGAGGACGGGGCCGACGTGGTGGCCTTCACAGGGCACAAGGGGCTCCTGGGGCCTCAGGGGATCGGAGGGCTGTGGATCCGGGAAGGGGTGGATGTGGTTCCAGTGCTGCGGGGAGGCACGGGGGGGAACTCCGTGCTCCGCGACATGCCGGACGCTCTGCCCGACCGCCTGGAGGCGGGGACCCAGAACACCCCGGGGATGGCCGGGCTCCTGGCGGGGTGCGAACACCTTCTTCAGGAGGGGGTGGAAGAGATCCATGGACGGGAGATGCATCTGAAGGGCTTGCTTCGCGACGGAATGGAGGGGATTCCCGGAGTCACGGTGCACTCACCCCCGGCGCCAGATGGCGTCGGCATCGTGACGATCACTGCTCGAGGGTGGGATCCCGGAGCCCTGTCCCACCGATTGGAGCGAGAGTGGGGCGTTTGTGCCCGGGTCGGTCTACACTGTGCGCCGGAAGTCCATCGGATTCTGGGCACTCAGGAGAGCGGAGCCCTGCGCTTTTCGCTGGGATGGGCCTCGTCGGAGGCCGACGTCACCGCTGCGGTGGAAGGGGTGGACGCGTTGGTTCGTCCCCGGATGGTTTCGTTGGGGGGGTCATGAGCGAACGAGCGGAGGAGGGAAGGGTATCCCGGAGACGTGAAGGGCGGGACCTGTTGCGTACGCCATCCAAAACGAGTGGACCATGTGGGAAGAGCTGAGATGAGGCTATTCATCGCCTTGAACCTTCCGGAAGAGGAACGGGAGCGGATCCACGCCGCCGCGAAGCCTCTGCGGGATGGAGGGTTTCCGGTTCGTTGGCTAGAACCCCATCGCTTTCACCTGACCCTCAAGTTCCTGGGGGAGGTCCGCTCCGAAATGCTTCCCACCGTGGAACGGGTGGTGGAGCGGATCGCGGGATCCACCGCCTCCTTCGAGGTGGAAGTGGCCGGGTTCGGGGCCTTTCCCACCATCCGAAGGCCTCGGGTCCTCTGGGTGGGGGTGACGCCCATTCCGGCCCTCCGGTGTCTGAAACAGGATCTGGAATGGGCCCTGGCGAACCACGGATTCGAGCGGGAGACCCGAGCGTTCCACCCGCACATCACCCTGGGAAGGGTGGATTCTCAGGACGGCGCCGGGGTCTTCCGGGGCCTGGACGAGCTCTCGGCAAGCCTCGACTACAGGGGCACGGTCTCGGTGGATACGGTGGACCTGATGCGGAGCCACCTCTCCCGCAAGGGAGCCCGGTACTCCGTGGTGAAGGAGTGCGATCTGGATTCCCGAGCCCCCCGGAGCTGACAGAACAACGTGTCCCGGATGGCCGGGGGATGTCTGGTTCGCCTCCTGGCGCTCCCCTTGCTCGTTGGGGCCCTCTATGCCGCCTGGAGGTGGGATCCGGTAGTCGCACCGCATGTCAAGGAATGGCTCGGGGTGGAGACAGAAGCCGCGTCGGAGGCTGAGCCCTCCCCGGAGCTCGCGGCTGAAACGGTGGAGCACTTCGAGCGATTTCTCATGGAGGGGGAAGGTGCAAGGCTGGAGCTGAGTGGTCCTCAGGTGTCCAGCGTGCTCCGGTACATCGTTCCTGAACTGCTTCCTCCGGGCCTTTCGGAACCGCGGGTGAATCTCGAGGCGGGTCAGGTGCGGTTGGGGGGGCGGGTGGCCAGGGAGACCTTCCCCGCCCTACCGGACCTGGACCAGTGGGCTCGGCTTCTTCCGGACACGGTACCGGTGGAGATGGCCGCTTCGGTCCTCCCGTTTTCTCCCGGTGAGGCCACGCTCCTGGTCCGCCGAATCGAAGTGTCCGGCGTCCCCCTCCCGCGAGCGCTCTATCCGTCCATCCTCGATGCACTGGGACGGGAGGACCGCCCTGGGCTCCCGCCGGATGGGATGACCTTATCCCTGCCGGACGGACTACGCTCGGTGTACGCAGAGGAGGACCGGCTGGTCCTAGAAGGCCGTTGAAGAAGTACAGGGACCACCGAGAAGGGGTCTTGCGGTCCTGGTCTAGGCGGAGCTCCGAAAGCGATGCCTTGCGCATCGGTGAGGGGCTCCAACGACGATCCAGGGCCGC
>SKZC01000226.1 GCA_007127575.1 Gemmatimonadota bacterium | reverse complement strand
TGGAGGCGGGGGACGATGGATCCCCCGAGTTCCAGATTGCCGCGGCGTTGGCGGGGCTTCATGCCCGCCGCGAGGAGTCCGGTCGGGCGGGGGTGACCCTTCCCATGCTGGAACACTTGGCGCCCGTGTCGGTGCGTTGGATCGGAGGGCGGAGAGTCCACCGCTGGGACCCTGAGGGAACCCACCGGGTCGTCTGGGGCCACGGCACTCTCGCGAGGAACCTCTCGAGAGTGGTGGAGCGTCGACTCTTGGAGGCGAGCCGGGGCGAGCTTCCGGACCGCCCCTTGGAAGGATGGTTTGGCGCCTCGTTGACGGCGTCTTCAACGTGGCTGTCCAACGCCGTCGATGAGGAGCGCATCGCCCGGCTCCTGGTCGGGCTGGCGCTGGCCCGCATTCCCGGCACGATCCAACGTACGCACCGTCCGGGCGTCCCGGCCCCGGCCCCGTACGCCCTCCTCAAACCGCTGTTCGCCACCGACCGGCAACTGCGGCGGATCGGGCGGATTGGACCGGATGTGCGGTTGCCGCTTCCGACGGAAGTGGCCCGTCTTCTTTCGGCCGACCGCACGAATTCAGCTCTTTCGCTTGGGGCGCGCCTTCTGCGGGGACGAGGCATGACGCCGCTCTACCCTTCCGTTCGTGCACCGGGAGCTTCGGGGCCCCGCTTGCTCGCCGTGCTCACCGTCCCGCTGTCCGATGGAGCATTGGGCCGGCTCCTGGAGCGGGCGTTCGCGACCCCGGATCGCGACGACATCTCATCCTCACTCCAAGAACATCAAAGCCAGGAGGCATGACTGTGGCCATCGATCACGACGCCCTTTCCAATATCCCCAGGCTTCTTTTGGAGGCGGAGCTCCAGCCCTTGCAAGGCTCCCGCTTCCAGCCCACCGGCTTCCCCGATCTCGGTGCCGCAGTTTACGAGGGACCGGACGGGACCCCCATGCTCCTGGTGGAATCCGCCCAGAGCGTGGCGAATCGGCTGGAGACGGTCTGCTGGGACGAAGGCTCGGACGACTGGGTTCCCCCGCTCCGTGGGCTCCCTCTCGTAAAGGTGATGGACGAAGACGGGGAAATGTTGACGAACTCCGTCTTAGAGGCCCATCGGCTGAACTCCCCCTACATCCTGGAAAGCAAGGACTCCACCGTTCTGGACATGCTCAAGGCCGAGCTGGCGGACATGGAAGAGGGGGTGGTGGACATCCGAAAGCTGGCGGCGACCCTTCTGCGGGTGGACACCAATGCGCTCCTCCACGGGGTTTTTCTCGCGAAGAAGGCGTTGGCCGGGGGGCGGCTCCGACTTCCTCGGGTGCTCTCCGGCTTCATCGAGGCCGAAGACGTCCGGGTCGCGGCTAGCGGGGGTGTCAAGAACGATCGAGTGGATCCGGGCGGGGACACCTCCAAGGGATTCGGGAACGTTCCGTTCGCTAGGGACGAGTACGTCGCTCCCACCATTACGGCCTACTTCAACCTGGACTTATCCCAGATCCGGGGATTCGGGCTCGGCGAGGAGGTCGAGCGCTTCCTGGCCACGTGGGCGCTCTTCAAGATTCGAAGGTTTCTGAACACCGGCTTACGGTTGCGGACCGCGTGCGATTTGGAGGTCGTGCATCTTCGGGCCACCCGTCCCGATGGGTTCGATGTCCCGCCGGAAGAGGTCCTTGCCAAGGTCCTCCCGGACCTGATCAGCGAGGTGAGGGAGCAGGGGTTCTTCAACGATCCGCCGGTGACCTCGGTCACCTACCGAAAGTAGGCCGGGGAACGATGAGCACGGCCGTCGGCTTCCGGTTCGTCGCCGGGCGGTATCACGCTACCCCGTGGGAGGCCCATGTGAACGAGGCGGCGGTGGAGTGGCCTCCCTGTGCGTGGAGGTTCCTTCGGGCACTGGTCGCGGTCTGGCACCGGAAGGTGGCGGAGCCGGATGCCTCCGATGACACATTGGGCCGGCTTGTGGACCACCTGGCCCAGCGTCCACCCGTCTATCGGCTTCCCGCAGCGACTCACACCCATGCCCGACACTACATGCCTGAGCGTTCCGGGAGAGGGGAACGGAAGGTCCTGGTCTTCGATGCGTTCGCTCGGATCGATCCGGCGGATGAACTCTTGATGGTTTGGCCTTCGCTTGAGCTTGCCGACCCAGAACAAAGCCTCCTGGCTCGACTTCTGGAGCGGCTCACCTACCTGGGGCGTGCGGAGAGCTGGGTTGAGGCCCGGCTCCTGGACGGATGGGATCACCCGCCTGATGTCCTCCCCCTGGAAGAGGTTGCCGAGGGCCCTCCCGAGGAAGGGGGAGAGGTGGTCCGGCTTGCGACGCCGAGTCCTCCCGATTCCTATCGCGCCTGGCGCGACGAGCAGATCGCCGAGCTCGGATTGGACGAAGGACGGTTGAACAAGGGGCAGCGGAGGCTCAAGGCCACACTTCCCGAACGACTCCTGGATGCTCTTCGGCTGGATACGGAGCAGGTACGTAAGGAGGGGTGGAGCCGAGCCCCGGGGATGCGGCTCACAGCCTACCACAGGCCGCTGGGAGCGCTGGTCCCCACCGGTGGACGGGCTTCGGTTCGCACTCGGGTTCGAAAATCCATCACGACCGCCCGCCTGGTCCTTTCCGGCCGACCGCTCCCTCGGCTGGAGGACACGGTGCGGATCGGGGAACTCCTTCGTCTAGCTGCGATCCGGAAGGCGGATGATCATTCCCCGACCGACGGTGAGGTTCCTCCGGTCCTGTCGGGGCACGACATGCCCAAGGGAAACCGCCATGCTCACGCGTTCTACCTTCCCGAGGACGAAGACGATACCGGTAGACTGGACCACGTTCTGATTCATGCCGACGGGGGCCTGAGCGAGGCGGCGTTGGCCGCTCTCGATGACATCCGTCGCATCTGGCGGGACGAAGGAGCAGAGTGGCGGGTGGCGCTGGAAGGGTACGGGGAGCGAACCGATTTCGCTTGGCATCCATTCCTTCGCCCATCAAGGACGTGGAAGTCGGTCACACCGTACCTGCACCCCTGGTTTTGCAAGAAGGGCTTCGGGGTTCCCGAGCAGATCGAGCGGGAGTGCCGGAAGCGGGGGCTTCCGGTCCCGAAGGCCGAACCACTGGCCACCGTCCGATCCAGGGGGCGGGACCTCCGCCCGGTACACTTCCATCGGTTTCGTAGTCGCCCGGGCCTTCGACAGCCGGATACGCGGGGAAGCTTCTGGCGCCTCACCTTCCCCGAGCCGATTCCCGGCCCGTTGGCACTCGGCTTCGGCTGTCACTTCGGACTAGGGACGTTCCGGTCCCTGGAAGGTACGTGATGCGTCTCGGGTGAGAGACGGAGTGCGGTCAGGAGGGCAACGTGGAGGACGAAACTTCGACCGTTGAGGACGGCGTGGACCCCCTCCCGGTCCGCATGCTCAACGAGTACGCCTATTGCCCGCGGCTCTTCCACCTGATGCACGTCGAGGGGCGGTGGGAAGACAATGTGTATACCGAGGAGGGAAAGGAGGTTCACCGGCGGGTGGACCGGTTGGACCACGTTCTGCCCGACCCCGAGGAGGGCGATCCGGACGAGGCAGGGAAGGGCGGAGAAGACGAACGCCCCGAAATCTCCCGTTCCGTGAGCTTGAGCTCCGTCACGCTGGGACTCTCTTCGAAACTTGATCTGGTCGCTACTGCAGGGGATGAGGCCGTCCCAGTGGAGACGAAGCGCGGAAGGGTGCCCAACAACCCCGAGCGGAGCTGGGAACCGGAGCGCGTGCAGCTCATGGCTCAAGGGCTCCTCCTCCGAGAGCATGGATATGAGTGCGACCACGGCGTCCTCTATTTCGCCGGATCGAAGACACGGGTTGACATCCCTTTCGACGCGGAGCTCGAACGCAGGACGAAGGAGCTCTTGGAACAGGCGCAACAAGCCCGAGGATCCACCGACTTTCCCGATCCTCTGGAGAACAGCCCCAAGTGCGATGGGTGCTCTCTGAGCGGCATCTGCCTTCCGGATGAGACCCTGGTCCTCCAGGAGCGTCGATCCAGGGAGGAGGAGAGTCCTCCGGCCGAGCCCCCCCGTCGCCTCTTCCCTCCCCGAGATCCTGCCATGCCCCTGTACGTGCAGGAACAGGGGGCGAAGGTAGGAAAGCGTGGCACGGTGCTCCGAGTACGAAAGCAGGGAGAGGAGCTAGGGCGGGTCAGGCTGAAGGATGTGAGCCAGCTGGTGGTCATGGGCAACGTGTCCGTCACCCCGCAAGCCATCCATCTCCTATGCGAGTCGGAGGTGCCGCTCGTCTACCTGTCCCGGGGCAACTGGTTCTACGGGATCACCCGTGGGTTGGGGCTGAGAAATGCATACGACCGGGAAGCACAGTACCGGTTCGCTGCCGATCCCGAGCAGGCGCTTCGGTTCGCGAAGGAGGTGGTCCGGGCAAAGGGGGCCAACCAGCGGACCCTCCTCGTCCGAAATGCCCGCCCTGCTCCCCGCGACACCGCCGTCCGTATGGGGACCCTCCTCAGGAAGGTGGATGGCGCAGAGACCATCGAAGAGTTGCTGGGGTTTGAGGGCGGCCTGGCCGGCCTCTACTTCGGCTCTTTCGACCGGTTACTCAAGCCTCGGGACTTCGACAGCGCATGGGATTTTCGGGCACGGAACCGGCGTCCTCCGAAGGACCCGGTCAACGCACTCCTTTCCTTCGGATACGCACTCCTGGCAAAGGAATGTACCGTGGCCTTGTTGGCGGAAGGGCTCGACCCCTGGTGGGGCATCTTCCACCGGCCCCGGCACGGACGTCCGGCCCTCGCTCTGGATCTCATGGAAGAATTTCGACCCCTCGTGGTGGACAGCGCCGTACTCACTGCGGTTAACACGGGGATGGTCAACCGAAGGAATTTTACCCGTTCCAAGGCCGGATGCATGTTGGGACCGAAAGGTCGGAAGGCGTTCATCCGCGCTTACGAGGCCCGGATGGACCAACTCGTCACTCACCCGGTCTTCGACTATCGGTGCTCTTGGCGGAGCGTGGTCCGGGTTCAGGCCCGCCTTCTTTCCCGGTGGCTGCGAGAGGATGTCGCATCCTACATTCCGATGCGCACCCGGTGAGCTACGGCCGTCGAAGGTACCTGGTAGCGTATGACATCGTAGACGATAAGCAGCGTACGAAGGTTTTTGAGACCCTCCACGGCTATGGAGACTGGGCGCAGTACAGCGTCTTCCTCTGCGAGCTCACACCACAGGAACTGGTACGGCTGCGAGGGCGGCTTCGGAAGCTCATCAACCAGGCGCACGACCAGATCATGATCCTTGATCTGGGGATCACCTCTAGCCCTCTTGAGGACAGTCTGGAAGTGCTGGGAAAGAAGTATGAGCCCACCGTACGCTCGTTCATCATCTGAGAGCGAGAGGTGGTGGCGTGCGCGTTTCCCCGTGGGCGTTCGAAGGTGTTTGACAATAACGGTTTATGTGTTTCCCTTCGCAGGGCGGCGAGTTGGCCTCTGGTTCGGGGAGTCCCCCTGTTCGAAAACGGACCCAGAACCTCTTTGTTCGCAGAGGGTAGGGGCTGGGTCTCTTTCCGCGTCCTTCGGGGCGCGGCCTCATTGAAGC
>SKZC01000068.1 GCA_007127575.1 Gemmatimonadota bacterium | reverse complement strand
CGGCCCCTACACCCACGGCACCGGTGGAGGTTGCTCCGGTTCCCGGCCCGGGGTGGATGGAGGAGACGGGGGCCTTCGTGGAGGGTGGAGGAGGCCCAGGCGGCGGGCCGGTGACAGCCGCCGTGGCCTCCGAGGCGTCCCCGTCGGTGGCCGACCCCGCCTTCGCCCCGCACCTGGTTTCATCCGCGGGGGTGGAGGTGGGGCATCTCCTCCTGGTCGGCTGGGGAGTGGGGAGCCTTCTCTTCCTGGCGGTGCTGGGCGCAGGGCTGGCCAGGGCGGCCCTCCTCGTCCGCAGAGCGCATCCCATGGAGGGGGAAGGCTGGGAAGAGGCTCTGGCACGAGCACGTCGCCGGGCGGGCGTCCGCCGCTCCATCTCTCTTCGTTGGAGTCCGAACGTGGCGGGCCCGGCGGTGTGGGGGCTTTCCCGCCCGGTGGTGGTTTTCCCGGAGAGGGCCCGGAGCTGGGACCGCCAACGCAAGGAGGTGGTCCTCCTTCACGAGCTCATCCACCTTCGGCGCGCCGACCCTCTGCGCCTCATCCTGAACCGCGTCGCTCTGGCTCTGTACTGGTTCCATCCGCTGATGTGGTTGGCATCCAGGGAGGCCACCCTATGCCGGGAGGAGTCTTGCGACGAGGCAGTGGTGGCCACGGGTGAGCGACCCTCCGAGTACGCCCGCCTCCTCCTGGAGCTGGCGGCTCACGACCCCCTTCCTCTCCCTGGGGTCTCCCGATTGCAGCGCCCGCCTCTGGAGCGGCGAATCCGGGCCCTCCTTGGAAAAACGCGTGGGCGGAAGCCGGGTCTCGTCGTCGGGACTGCGCTTCTGGGGGGTGTGTGGGCTCTGACGGTGGCGGCGGCCTCTCCCCAGGTGACGGCCACGTCCTCCGAGGCGTCTGCCGAACCGACTCCCTTCCACGGGCCTCCTCCTGCGCCGACGCTGGAGGACACGGGTGTCCATGAGCCCGCCGGCGGATCCCCTCCGTCCCCCGCCGCGAACGTCCTGGACCCCGAACAAGGGTGCCGAGTGGAGCCGGGACAGCCCCAGTTCCGGGATGGTGTGGGCTGGGAAGGCGACCCGGAGTCCATGGGGCGCTTCGTGCAGAGCCGTCTGAACGGGCTGGTGCTCTGCTTCCGCACCCATGGCGAGGTGACCCTGTCCGAGGAGGGGACACGAATCCAGGAGCTACCCGATGGAGCATGGGTGGTCCTGGCGACGCGGGAGGTGGATGGACCCGTCATCCGACGCCTCGAGATCCGACCGGGTCCCGACGGCCCCGTCTACGCATGGTTCGTGGAGGGCGAAGAGCTCCTCTTCGACGAGGAAGGCCGGGAGTGGAAGGACGCCATGCTGGATCTCATGGGCCGGCAGGCCCAGGCGGGTGCGATTCGGGGCGAGCTGGGACGTCTCCAGGGCGAGATGGGGCGCATCGTGGGGGAAGCGGGTCGCCGCCAAGGGGAAATGGGCCGGATCGTCGCCGAGGAAGGCCGACGCATGGGAGAGCTGGGACGTCTGCAAGGGGAGATGGCGCGCCTCCAGGCGGATCGGTTTCGAGACATGAGGGGGCGGATGGAGCTGCAGCAGAGGATCCGGGCCCTGGAGGCAGCCCGGCTTCAGACCCGGGATGAAGAGACGAGACGCCGCCTGGAGGAGGAGCTTCAGGAGCTGCGGGAGGAACTGGACGAGACGGTTCATGAGGCGATGGATCCGGAGGAGGACCCGGCCGTGGCGGAGCTCCTGGAGCGGATGGCCGCCCAGCGGGAGGAGCAACGACTGCACATGGAGGCGCGAATCGAAGAGCTCCGGGAGGAGATGGAATCACTGGATTCGGGAGAGCGAGTCCAAGAGCTCCGAAGGCAGATGGAGGAGCTTCGGGCCCCGGAGCGGATGCGGGAGCTTCAGGACGAAATCAACGCGGCGGAGGAGCGCCTACGGAACCTCATGGGGGGACCCTAAGAGACCTTCCTCCTCCAGCTTTTCGCGGATCACGCCCCGGAGGGATACATACTCCACCAGAGGGTAAATCACCACCACCGAAACCGCCACGAGGAGTGCCTGGTTTGCCACCCCCGCTGCAGGGGAGCCGGGGTTGTGGGCCGAATAGTAGATGAGGAAGAGGAGGATGATGAAGACGAAGAGGACCCCGGCGTTCAGGAGGCCCAGCATGCGGTTCACGCGACGTAGGACCGGCAGCTTTCGTTCTCCGGGGAGCTTCTGAAAGTGCGTCTTGTAGGGCAGGTTCAGGAAGGGAGAGTCGGGGTTGGTGAATACGAAGCGCTGAAAGAGGTGCACCTTCATGAAGGATATGGAGGAGAGGGCCACGATGAGGATCCACATCCCTGGATTCCGCTCCTCCCAACGGGTCGGGTTGCCGGCGAGATCGAAGTGGACGGGATAGCGCTCGGGCATGTCGATCCAGAGTAGGACGGCCAGGCCCAGGTAGCCCAGGAAGAGAATGGTGTTGAAGCGAAAGGAGGGGGTGTGCACCACGTCCATCGGCTCTCCAAACGGTGTAGGGGCCCCCGAACCTTCCCTCCCAGCGGTCTCCTGTCAACGAGGGGGAGGTCCACAAACACCCTTCCTCTTGTCCATCCCCCGTGCCTCGCTAAGCCTCAGAAAACGCTCTCAGGGGAGGCCGGCGTTCTCCACGGCGGGCGGGAATGGGTTGTGGTTCCAGCCCGGGCTGGTGAATACTTCCGCTGCGGGGCTCTCCGTTCGCGACGAAGCGGAGCCCGCTTCCGACCCTCAGGTGTACTAGCGCACGGCGGGCCAGAGCGCCCGGTGACCCCAACTTTCTGGGGGAGGCATGCAGCCTACCGCTTCGGAGGAGAGCCGGGCGTTGGAGAGCGTCCGACGATGCTGTTACGCGGGTCTGGACTCCGTGGCCTTCCGGCAGGAGGCTACCCGCCGCCTCTCCACCTTCCTCCCTTTCGACGCCCACAACTTCGCCCTCACCTGGCCCGGGGTCTCCGGGTGGCGGCCTTGACGGATCGGGCGTCGGCTTCCTCGGGATCCAACGGGGCGGCCGGAGGACCGGGAGGGAACGGCGCCTCGGATCCGTCCACCGGACCGGGTGCCTTCGGTGCCGCCCCGGGCTCCGCGGAGGGGGACGGCCCCGGCATCCTGGTCCTGGACTCCAGGGGCCGCATTCAGACGTGGAACCGGGCGGCCGTCCACTGCCTGGAGGACCTGGCAGACGAGGGTCGGGGGGGCGACGCCCTCCCCTACGCGGTGGGGAGCGCCGTGAGCCGAATGGGTCACCGGATCGCCCGGGGCGCTGCCGATCCCTCCGAGCCCCTGGACGGCCGGATCCGGGCCCGGGGTCGGTCGGGGCGCTGGTACGCCATCCAGGCCTCTCTCTCGGAGCCAGACGCCCAGGGGGCTTGCTCCACCATCGTCCTCATCGAGCCGGCCCGACCGGCGGAGATCGTGCCTATCCTGACTCGCCTCTACGGCCTCACCCCCCGGGAGCGGGAGGTGTTGGCGCTGGCGGCCAAAGGGCGCTCCACGAAACGGATCGCCCGGGAGCTGGGGATCTCGTCCTACACGGTCCAGGAGCACGTGGGGAACGCGTGCAGGAAGGTGGGGGTCCGGACCCGAAGGGAGCTCCTGGCCAAGCTCTTCTTCGACGGGTCCGCCTCGGGCCTCGGGCACTGATCGGTGCCCTCCCGAATCAACGTCCACACCCACGTCTTCACGCTCCGGAGCGTACTGAGCCGAGAGGCCGTCCGGGTCATGACCCAGCGTCTGGAGGACCGGGGGGTGCCCCGCCTCCTCTCCCAGGCGGTGACCCGGCTTCTGGAAGATCTCCTGGACCGCCCGGAGATCCTGGACGAGCGGGAGCTCCTGGCCCGGCTTCTCGGGCATCTCCGCCGGGTGTCCGGATTCGACCGGTTCGTGGAAGACAACCTGTCCCGGCTCCCCTTTGCCGTGGTCATCCGAGGAGAAGGGCTGGAGGAGCTCCCGGTGGAGACCCTTCGTCAGGCCCTGGACCAGCTTACCACCGCCATGTCCCAGCCCGGCGGTGCGGCGGCGCGAGCCTTCGACATCGTGGAGACGTTGCGGTTGGCCATGAAGGGGACGATCTCCCAGGTGGCCGACGAGCTCCTGGACCAGATGGAGCCCGAGGACGCTATAGTGGCCCTCATGATGGACATCCGCGCGCCAGATGAACCGGAGCGGGATCGACAGAACTTCCTGCGTCAGATCGAGGGGACTCGGGAGGCGGCCCTTCAGCGGCCCGGTCGGGTCCTCCCCTTCTTCGCCGTGCACCCCGACCGGCCCGACCATTTCCAGCTCATGGAGGAGGGGGTGGGCTCCGGGGCGTTCCTGGGCGTCAAGCTCTACCCGTCTCTGGGATACCAGATCGATGGCCCCGAGCTGATTCGGGTGTTCGAGTACTGCGCCGCCCACGACGTACCCATCCTCCTTCACTGCAGTCACGGGGGGTTCTACCGGCGGAAGGAGTACGTGGATTACTGCGATCCGACCTATTGGGAGCCCGTCCTCCAGGGGGAGCTGGCCGACCTGCGGGTCTGCTTCGCCCACTTCGGCGGATGGGAGAGTCTGGGCCGGCCCGGCGGTCTGGATGAGGGCACCTGGGGCGGCACCATCCTCCGGCTCATGCGGGGGCAGTCCCAGGTCTACACGGACCTGGCCTTCCATACGGATCAGATGTACGCCCCGGAGGACGAGGAACACTACTTCCGGCGCCTGGAAGAGCTATTGGCGGATCCCCATCTGGCCCGGCGGATCCTCTTCGGCACCGATTCCTGGCTTCTCAGGATGGAGATGACCGAGGCGGTGTTCTGGAAGTACTACCAGGAGCGGATGCCTGCCGGGGAGTTCGAGAAGATCGCCGCTCTGGCTCCACGGGCCTTTCTGGGCTTCCCGGAGGAAGATGGAACCGTCCCGCGCCCGAACCTCCAGCGTCACCTGGAGTTTCTGGAGGCTAACCGGGAGCGGGTGGGCGCAGAGCCTCCGGGCTGGCTCCAGAAGCTGTCCGGCGAAGAGTTTCGGGTGGATCGGGAGCCGGCGGACTGGAGGAGGCGGAGCTACCCCACCCGGTGCACCTACCGCCTGGCCCGGGAGTACATGACCAAGGCCCAGAAGCGAGGAGGCTACGCCACGAACCGCACCCTCCGCTGGAACGAGCTCACCTGCTTCCGGCCCCGAGACCCCAACTTCGCCGGCGTCATTTGCCTGGGGCTCGCCCGGGATCTGGTGGGGTGCTGTGAGGACGGAGGAGGGGACTACGCTGCCGGTTGGGACCGGAACCGTGCCATCGCCCGGCTTCAGGAGGTGTTTCAGGCCGGGGAGAAGCGACTGGTGGATGTGGCGGCGCTCTTGGACATCATCTTCCACTTTGAAGAGGGACTGGTGTGAGGACGAGCCGAAGAGGCTGCGCTGCGGGCTCTGAGGTGCGGTCCTTCATGGAGCCGGCCGGCCGGCTGGGTAGAGCCGTCTCTCCAGCCCTTCTCCTTCTGGCGGGATGCCTCCTGGCCGGCAGCGTCGGAGACGCTCATGCCCAGTCCATCTGCTCTACCACCTGGGAGGCCGCCGTGGCTCCCACGCTGTTCCGGGACGGAGCGGGCGAGTTGGCTCCAGGGCTCGGCGTTTCCGCGGAAGCCTGCCGAAGCGAACACGACACCCAGGCCGCCTTCTCCCGTT
>SKZC01000328.1 GCA_007127575.1 Gemmatimonadota bacterium | reverse complement strand
TGGCGTCCCACGGGACGCCAGCCCCGTTTTGCTGAGAGGGGGTCGAACCGAACCCAGGAGCGGGGGTAGCCGGGTCCGGTGCGGTGCCACCCGCCGGATCACGTCATGATGATGTGCAGCGAACCAAGGAGCGGTCATGCCACGGGTCCGGATCACGCGGCGCCTTCACTTTTCGGCGGCCCATCGGCTTTTCAGAGAGGAGTGGACGGACGAACGGAACCGGGAGGTCTTCGGCGACTGTTCCAACCCCCTCTGGCACGGTCACAACTATGAGCTGGACGTGACCGTGGAGGGGGAGGTGGATCCCACCACCGGCTTCGTCATGGACCTCTCCCGCCTGAAGGAGTTGGTGCAGGAGCGGGTGGTGGCGGATCTGGATCATCGAAACCTGAACCTCGAGGTCCCCTGGCTGGAGGGGAGGAACCCCACCACGGAGAACCTGGTGGTGGGTATCTGGGACCGGCTGCGGGGCGCCCTCCCGGAAGGGGTGGCCCTTGTACGTCTCGTCTTGTGGGAGACACCGAGGAATTACGTGGAGTACGTCGGGGACTGACGGGCCCCAGATACGGAGGAGTGGAGGATGACGAGAGGAGAGACCGTACCCCTGGTGGGGGAGGACGGAGGAGACCCTCGGTCTACGCCGTCCGAGCCCGACCTCTCCCGGGTTTCGTACCGGGAGCTGGTAAAGGAGATGATCCAACGCCTGGGGGACGACCCGAACCGCGAAGGTCTCGAGAAGACGCCGGAGCGGGTGGAGCGGGCCATGCGATTTCTCACGTCGGGCTACGGCCTCCGGCCTGCCGAGGTGGTGGGGGACGCCCTGTACGAGGAGCGCCACCACAACATGGTCATGGTGAAGGACATCGAGATGTACTCCCTCTGTGAACACCATCTCCTCCCCTTTTTCGGGAAGGTTCACGTGGCGTACATCCCCGACGGCCGAATCATGGGGTTGAGCAAGATGGCCCGCCTCGTAGAGGTTTTTGCTCGGAGGCTTCAGGTACAGGAGCGCCTCACCGAGGAGATCGCCCAGAGCCTCTGGGAGGTGGTTGAGCCGCAAGGGGTAGGAGTGGTCATCGAGGCCTATCACCTCTGCATGATGATGCGAGGGGTGGAGAAACAGAACTCCACCACCATCACCTCCGCCATGCGGGGAAACTTCCTGAAGGATGCCCGAACCCGGGAGGAGTTCCTACATCTGGCCGTGACCTCGCACCGACCCCTGTCCTGATGTCCCAAGAGAGCAGAGGAGCCCTGGAGGGGACGGTGGCCTTGGTCACCGGGGGGAGCCGGGGGATCGGCCGGGCCGCCGTGCGGCTGCTGGCCCGTTCAGGATGTCGTGTGGCGGTGATGGCCCGGGGACGACCCGATGTGGCCGAGCTCGCCGAGGAGGTGGGCGGACTGCCCCTGTTCGCCGACGTGACGGACCCGGAGGAGGTGGACGCGTCCTTCCGGCGGGTGGAGGTGGAGATGGGCGACCATCCCGAAATCGTGGTTCACGCCGCGGGAGTCTTCGGGCTCGCCACGGTGGAGGAGGAGACGTTGGAGGGGTTCGACCGTCAGATCGACGTCAACCTTCGGGGTGCCTTCATCGTCGCCCGCCGGGCGCTTCCCGCCATGCGGTCCAGGGGGGGGGGAACCCTGGTCCAAGTGGGTTCGGTGGCCGGTCGCAGGGCGTTCCCGGCCAACGGATCCTACTCGGCGTCGAAGTTCGGGCTCCGCGGACTTCACGAGGTCCTCCTGGAGGAGCTGAGGGGGTCGGGGGTGCGGGCTACGCTCCTGGAGCCGGCCGCCACCGACACCTCCCTCTGGGATCCACTGGATCCCGACGGGTCCCCGGAGCTTCCCAACCGGTCCGGGATGCTTCGCCCGGAAGACGTGGCCGAGACGATCCATTTCGTTGTGTCCCGGCCGCCCCACGTTCAGATTCCCTTCCTCCCGGTGGAGCGCTCCTGACCGGAGTACACGGTGCATGGGGAGGAACGGGAGCTCCCGCAGGCTCACAGAAGGGAGGAGTCAGATGTTCGCATATACGGTCAGTGTCCAGGCGCACTATGATGCCGCCCATTTCCTTCGGGACTACAAGGGGAAGTGCGAGAGGCTCCACGGTCACCGCTACGTGGTGGAGGTGGCGCTGCAGACGGCCAGCCTCGGAGGGGGAGGTATGGCGTACGACTTCGTGGAACTCCAGGCCCACCTGGATGAGTTGGCCCAACGGTTCGATCACCGGAACCTGAACGAAGTGCCCCCCTTCGATGAGCTGGAGACCAGCGCGGAAAACCAGGCGCGGTACTTCTTCGAAGAGATGGCCCGTCGCCTTCCCGACGAGGCTGCGGAGGGGTTGTTGTACGCCCGGGTCTGGGAGACCCCGACTCAGTGGGCTCAGTACGGACCGGTCCACGGTGCCGTTCCGTCTCCGACGTCCCCCCGCATCGTCTGACAAGTGAGGCCGGATTGCACCTCCTCCTCACCGATCGCCTGATCTGTCCCCGCTGCGGCCCCGGACACGGGCTCATCCTCCTGGCGGAGCAGGTGGAGGGTCGCCGGGTCCGAGAAGGCGTGTTGGGCTGCTCCAACTGTCGGGAGCGCTACGTTGTGACGGGAGGGGTGGGTGACCTTCGCCCTCCTCCCCGGAGCCCTCTCTCTCCCGGGCCCCATCTTCCTTCTCCAGATGAGGAAGAGGTGGTCCGCACGGCTGCACTCCTTGGGGTGACGGAAGGCCCTGCATTTCTCCTCTTCATGGGGGCTGCCGGGGTCTTTGCTCCGGGGGTGGCCCGACTCCTGCCAGAAGGTGTGGAGTCGGTGGTGGCGGGCACCGCATCCGTTGGGGCCTTCGGCCATGAGGGGGTGAAGATCAGCCGGATGACGGTAGGGGAGGGCTTCCTTCCCCTCTTTCCCGGGGTGATGCGAGCCGTGGCCATTCCGGGGCCGGATCTCGAGGGGTGGGGCGGCGAGCTCCACAGGGTGTTGGCCAAGGGGAGTGCCGTGGTGGTACTGGAGCCCATGGACGACTCCCGGGAGATCCTGGAGAACGAGGGGTTTCGGATTCGGGTGTCTGAGTCGGAAGCCATCCTGGCGACGCGGGCCTGAAGTCCCCGTGTTCCAGAGGGTTTGAAGGGCTCCGCCCCCCGTTGCGCCGGAGCTTTTCGCTCCATACCTTCGGGGCTGTAAATCCCTTTCCCCGATGCACCTCCGGCGGGATATCATGAGTTGGTGGAATAAGGTCTTCGGTGGTGATGGCGACCGGGAGCGTGTGGACTACTATGAGGAGGGCATGGCCCTCCTCAAGGCGGGAAGCTTTCACGAAGCGCTCACCTCGTTCCGGTTGGCTCTGAAGGAGTCCCCCGGGGACACGGTGATCCTCCAGCAGATCGCCATCGCCTACACCCGGATCGGGATGACGGACGAGGCGACGAAGACCTACCGTCACGTCCTCCAGAAGGAGCCCTCCGCTCCCGGGGCCCACTACGGACTGGCCTACCTCCTCCTCCGGAGCGGGGAGGAGGGGGAGGCTCGGGAGCATCTGGAGTCCTTCCTGGAGCATGCTCCCTCGGGGGCGGAAGCCCAGGAGCATATCGCCCACGCACGTGCCACTCTGGCACAGATCAGAGGGGAGACCGATGCCCCTCTCCCCTCCGATGAGCGGCGCTCGTAGGACCGCGCACCTCCGGTGGACGGGGGAAGGCCTGGCGTTTCGAGGGCGTGGCGGGGATGGGCCCGAGGTCATCATCGATGGTGATTCCCGTGAAGGTCCCGCCCCCATGGAAGCCCTCCTCCTCAGCCTCGCGGGGTGCATGGGAGTGGATGTGGTCGCCATCCTGGAGAAGTCTCGGGTTCCGCTGGAGAGCCTGGAAGTAGAGGTGGAGGGTGAGAGACGTCCCGAGCCTCCCGAGCGCTACACGCGGATCCGGATCCTCTTCCGGGTGGAGGGTCCCAAGGAGGAGCACACCCCTCGGGTGGAGCGGGCGATCCATCTGTCGGTGGAGAAGTATTGCAGCGTCTTCCACTCCCTCAGGGAAGACATCGCCTTCGAGACGAAGCTCGAGAGGGCCTGACTCCAGCTCCCCCCCTTGAGCGTCTCCCGAAATCCGATGAGTGCGCCCTGGGGCGACACCACGCCAGGAGGTGACGGGAATCATGGAAGCCACCAAAGCCACGTCTCGCCGTGACCGAGCGGAGCACCCCGCCGATCTCCCTTCGGGCACCCTGACCCAGCTCTTTCTGGACGCCACCCAGCGGTTCTCCGGCTATCCGGCCCTTCGGTGGCACCTCCAGGGCGAATGGCGGGACATGGACTTCGCCGAGGTCAGGAGCACGGTGGCTCAGGTGGTGGGGGCTCTGCGGGCTGTAGGGCTCCAGCGAGGTGACCGGGCCGCCATCCTGTCGGAAAACCGACCGGAGTGGGCCTTGGCCGACTACGGCTGCCTGGCGGCGGGGGTGATCGATGTCCCCGTGTACGCCACCCTCACCCCAGGCCAGGTCGCCTACATCCTCCGGGACTCCGGCGCACGCGTGGCCTTTTGCTCCAACCGGGAACAGGCCGAGAAGATCACCTCGGTCCGGGACGAGATCCCGGAGCTGGGGACCTTGGTGGTATTCGACGAGTGGGATGGGATGGGCGAGGAGGTTCGGTCCTGGGACGCCTTCCTGGACGAGGCGAGCGAGTGGCCGGGGAGCCAGGACGACGAGGCCTTCGTGGAAGAGGCCCGGAAAGCGGAGCCCGAAGACGTTGCCACCATCCTCTACACTTCCGGAACTACCGGGGACCCCAAGGGGGTCATGCTCACCCACAACAACCTCTACTCCAACATTCAAGCCACCCGGAAGCTCCTGAGCTTCGGACCGGAGGATTCCACCCTCTCTTTCCTCCCTCTGTCTCACGTCTTCCAGAGGATGGTGGACTACTTCCTTTTCGGGTCCGGTGTGGTCATCGCGTATGCGCGCTCTCTGGAGACGGTGGCCGAAGACCTCCGCGCCATTCGCCCCACCGTGGTAGTGTCCGTTCCTCGACTATACGAGAAGGTGTACGCCCGGGTCACGGAGGCCGGGGGACTGAAGGGGCTTCTCGTGTCCTGGGCCCGGTCCGTGGGGGACCGGTGGGTCGACACCCGGTTGGCCGGACGAACCCCGGGCCTGGGCCTTCGACTCCAGCACCGGTTGGCCGACGCCCTGGTCTTCAAGAAGCTCCGGGCCGGGGTGGGCGGACGCCTGAAGTACTTCGTCAGCGGAGGAGCTCCTCTCGCTCCGGAGATCAACAAGTTCTTCTATTCTGCCGGGATTACGATCCTGGAGGGCTACGGCCTCACGGAAACGAGTCCGGTGACCAACGTGAACACGCCGGAGCACTTCAAGATCGGAACGGTAGGACGGCCCGTCCCGGGGACCGAGATCCGGATCGCCGAGGACGGCGAAATTCTGGTGCGGGGCCCGCAGGTCATGAAGGGGTACTTCAACAGACCGGAGGATACGCGGGAGGTCATCACCGAGGAGGGTTGGTTCCATACGGGGGATGTGGGCGAACTGGACGAGGAAGGGTTCCTCCGCATCACCGACCGGAAGAAGGACATCATCGTCACCGCCGGCGGCAAGAATATCGCGCCGCAGAACATCGAGAACCGGCTCAAGACCCATCCCCTCATCAGCCAGGTGCTCGTGCACGGCGACAAACGCAAGT
>SKZC01000049.1 GCA_007127575.1 Gemmatimonadota bacterium | reverse complement strand
TCGCCCTGGGCTACTTCCTCTTCCAGGGACCCGAGGATGAGGGAGGCGACGAAGGGGACCGGAGGGGGGACGGAGCCGGCGATGGGGGCGTGGCCGACGGTGGGGACGACACCGACGACGGGAACGACGACGTTGACGGCAGCGCTGCCGACGACGGCTCCGTTCACCGCTGAGACCGGGCTCCCACGGACACCACGACCCCTCGTCGGCTCGGCGGGGGGGGGCTCGTCGGCTTGTCAGGGCGGGGGCTCGTTGGTTCGTCGAAGGGGAGCCTCGTCGGAGGGAGCGGTCAACCGTCCGGTCTGGGGAGAGGTCCCCCGTCTCCTCCGGCGTCGGGGAGGCGTCTCGGGTCGTGGCGGCGGGCGTTCAGCGAAGCGGCCGCCCCCGCCATCCTCTCGTCCCGCCCCAGGCGCCATCGTGGCTCCATGGGACGATCAGGCGCAACACTTCCGGATCTCGCTACCGCCTTCCTGGTGGTGGGGGTCATCGCCGCCATGGGGATGCCCGTGGCCCGTTCCTGGGCCGACCGAACCGCGTTGACCTGGGCCCGGGAGGAGGCTGTGGCTCTCTTCGCTCAGGCCCGGAGAGAGGCCGTGGCCCACGGCGGGGCGATTCTCCGATTCGACGGAAGTCAGGGCACGGGAGCCCTCGTACTGGATGGACAGGTGATGCGACAGGTGGATTTCCGGGAAGGATTCGGGGTGGAGGTGGATCCCGGGGGGAGCGACGGACGAGCCGAACTCCAGTTCGATCACCTGGGCCTGGGACAGGTGGCCAGCCGAACGATCCGGTTCCAGCGGGGCGGAGAGGTTCGGGAGCTCTTGGTATCATCGTACGGTCGGGTCCGGAGGCGGTGAGAGGATGGGGGCTCGGAGTCGGGTCGGCTTCTCCATGGTGGAGGTCCTGGTGGCCCTGGTCCTCCTCTCCGTGGGACTCTTGGGCGTGGCGGGGCTCACCACCACGGCTCTGGAGGCGCTCTCCCGGGCCCGGATGGCGGAGGAGGGAGTGGCGGGAATGGAGTCTGCCCTGGACTCCCTCCGTCGCTTCGGATTTTCCGGAGCCGGGGAACGCCGGCTCACCGGGGGCCTGCGGGTCCGGTGGGAGGCTCAAGGGGCCGGGGATCACGGGGAGGGCGCCGAAGTCGAAGTGCGGCTCCTTCCGCCGGAAGATCGAGGAGAGGGGACCGGGGAGTGGGACGGGTTCCGGGTTCGAACCCTGGTCTCCCGCTCGGATTCCGAACTGCCGACACCCTGATGAGGGAGGGGGCGGGGCAAAGGTGGGCCTCACTCGAAGGTGGGGCGACGCTGGAGGCCCTGGTGGTCCTCACCCTCCTCCTCCTGATCCTCACGGTGGGGAGCCGAACCTTTACCGCTCACACCGAGGCGGCCCGACGAACGCTGGACGGAGCTATGGCGCTGGAGGCCACTCGCCTGAGTCGGTGGGTCTTGGGCACCGAACTCCGAGCCGGGCTCGAGGGACGGGACTGGCGGATCGCAGGGGACGGCGCCCTGTACGCCCGAATCTTTCGAGGGGTGGCGGTGCCGTGTGGGACGCCAGGTCCCGGTGGAGAGATCCAGGTTCGGCGAAGGGGTCTACGGAACCCGGATCCGGCGAAGGACTCCATCCTCGTCTTGGGGCCGGACGGGGGGTGGCGCGCTCACGCTCTTTTAGACCGGGAGCCGGGGGGCGACGGGTCGGGGGTGGATTGCCCGGCGCCCGAGAATTGGCGATGGGAGCGCTGGCGGATCTCAGGGGATGGAGGTCCCTGGCTCCTGGCCCGCTACTTCGAGTCCGGCTCCTATCACCTGGCCGACGGCGCCCTCCGGTACCTCCGAGGCGGGGCCGGCCGTCAGCCTCTGGTCCCGGAGGTCTTCGGGTCTGCCTCGGCCTTGGAGCCCGTCCCCGGTGGGATTCGCGTGGAGATCGAGGTGGTAGGAGGCGTCGTGGGCACTGGGGCGGACCCGCAGGTCCAACGCTGGACGGTCCGCTCCCCCGGGGGGTGAGGGGTGCCGCCGTTCCCATCCTACTTCTCCTCCTTCTGGCCCTTACCGGAATGGCCCACGCGGCCTTCCTTCTCTCCCTGGAGGAGCTTCGGGCGGGCCGATCCGCCCTGGCTCTCCTTCAGGTTCGCGCCGAGGCCGAGGCAGCGCTGGAGAGTGCGGCGGGGATTCTGGCCGTGGTTCGCCGAGAGAATGGTCGCATGGAGGAACCGGGCTTCCTGGAGGTCTCGGTACGAAATCAGGGGCTCGAGGCGTCGGTGGAGGTCATCCCCCTTTCCTCCGAGTTCACACTCCTTCAAGCCGAGGCGCAGGGCCAGGGGGAGGGTCCGCGAAATCGTCTGGGCCGCGTTCATTGGCACCTGGATCCCCGAATGGAGCTTCGGCGAAGTCGGGCCGGCGTGGAGTACGGGGGAACGCTTTCCATCCAGGGAGCGGGACACCTCGAGGCGGGCGCCGGAGGATGTCCGGAGGGGCCGGCGCTTCCCACCCAGCGCCGCCGAGCGACCCACGAGCTTCCCCCGGTGGCTCCCTTTCCCTTTCTCGGAATCCTCTCCCTGAACGAGGCGACCCAGATCTTTTCCGGCGTCCCTGCGGGGAGCCGAACCGGGGCGGCCGGGTCCCTCGGGAGCGGCTCCACGGCCTTCTCCTTTCCCGCGGCGGATGCGGCGGACCCGGACTTCCTGATCCTCTCCCATCACTGGGCCGGAGTGCTGGCGGTATCCGGCTCTCTCCGTATCCAGGGGGCCGCCCGCGTCTCAGGGCTCCTTCTGGTGGAAGGTGACCTGATCCTCCGGGAGTCGGCTGAGGTGGAGGGGGTGATCCGGGTGGGAGGCGATGTGCGGGTCATGGACGAGGGACGGATCGTCGCCGAACCCTGTCGGCTCCTGGACCTCTTCGAGGATGCCCAGGGCCTCCTCGACCCCATTCCGGCTCCGGGCGGCTCCTGGACGGGGCGGTACTGAGCAGGAGATACGTCCCGGACACCGAGGTTCCTCTTCGGAAACCGGTTCCGATGTTGCGCAGGATATTCTTCCGGGGCGATCTTACCGGAGGAGAAAAGTCTTGTGTTTGCAAGCTTTTCCGCTGGCACGGTTCTCGTATGGATCTCGTATGAGTACCGACCGAGATCCACTCCGAAGCGGACGCGCCGCATGTTCAACAGGCGAGGTATCACACTCATCGAGCTGGTCGTCGCCCTTGTGGTGGGCGGGATCCTCATGGGGATCGCTGTGAACTCCTTCGGTGGGGTCCAGGCTCGAAACTCGGTACGCTCCGCCGAAGCCGCCTTCCGGAGTCTCCATGGTCAGGCACGGGCCTTCGCGGTGGAGCGAGGGGAGCGAGTGGTCTTCGTGGTGGATTCGGGCCAGAACCAGGTGTCGCTGGTAGCGTGGCGGGACGGGGCTCCGGATACGCTGCGAAGCCGGAACTTCGTTTCCGAGTTCAACACCCAGATCGAGAGCCAACCCTCCCTGGTGGAGCTCTGCATGAGTCCCCGGGGCTTCGGGGAGGTGGCCTGCAACTCCTTCACCTCCCCGGCGCGAGTCATCTTCACCCGGGCGGGAGAGGAGAGGGCGCTGAGGCTCCTTCCCCTCGGACAGGTGGACGAGGGATGAGGCGCGTGGGCGAGGTGGGAACGGGAGCCCGGCGGTCGGGGCGGGCGAGTCGCGGGGACGAAGGCTACTCCCTGGTGGAGCTGGTGGTGGCCATGCTCATCCTAACCGTGGGGATCCTGGCCATGGCGGCCACCACTGCGTACGTCATCCAGGCCACCGCAGCCTCCGAGTTTGAGACCCAACGGGCGGCGGCCTTTCAGTCCGCCATCGAGGAGGCTCGCTCTCTCCCCTTCGAGGACGTGAGTGAGGGGACGGTGACGGTTGGGCCCATGACGGCGGAGTGGACGGCGGACCCGGCGGGAGCGACCTCGCAGAGCACCAAGGAGATCACCGTGGTGGTGACGGGGCCCGGCCGGCCCGTGGCCGGTTCCGGAGGGGGACGGATCTATCAGGGGGAAGTGGAAACCACCCATACGTACCGCCTCATGCGGAGGGATAACCCATGAGCCCGATGGAGCGCGACCCCGGACCGCAGGCGGCGGCTCCGTCTCACGGGTCCGCCGGATTCACCCTGGTGGAGCTTCTCATCGTGGCCCTCCTGGGAAGCCTCATCCTGGGGGCCACCTATCAGGTGCTGGTCACGAACCAGCGGATTTACACGGTGCAGCGAGAGCAGGTACAGGGACACGGTACGGTGCGGGCGGGGCTCGAGGTGCTCACAAACGAGCTCCGGGAGGTGAGCCCCACGGGAGGCGACCTCCTGGACCTCTCACCCACGTCGGTGGAGGTCCGGGTCATGCGCTCCCTGGGGCTCGTGTGCATCGCCGACGGAGAAAGCGTTCCGCCCCGGTTCACCCTCCGTCCTCGTGGAGGGGACTGGGAGGTGGGCGATGAGGTGGCCATCTTCGCCGACAATGACCCCGCTTCCGCAGACGATGACGTCTGGCTGGAGGGCACCGTCGCCAACATCGTTCTGGGAGAGCCCTGTCCCGGTGACAGCGGCACGGAGGAACGGGTACGGATCGATGTGCTGGACCTCGGAATTCTCCTGGACACGAACACGGTCCATCCCGGAGCCCCGGTGCGGTCCTTCGAGACCCATACCTATGGCCTCATCGAGTACGAGGGCCGGCCCTATCTGGGACGGACCACGGATGGGGACGCGCAGCCCCTGGTGGGCCCGTTGGCCGATGTAGACGGAATCCACTTCGAGTACCTGGCCAGCGACGGTTCGGTCACCACGGACCCGCAGGAGGTACGCCGGATCGAGATCACCCTCCAGACCCGCTCCCAGGCCACGGACGCCCAGGGACGGCCGGTGGAGGAGTCCATTACCACTTCGGTCTACCTCAGAAACTGAGGTGGACCGTGGGAGGGGAACACCATGGAGAGGGACCATGAAGATCAACCGTGAATTTTCGTCTCGCCACGAGCGTTCGGGCTCCGACCCCCGAGGTGGGTTCGCTCTCCCCGTCGCCATCCTGGCCCTGGTCATCGTGGGCGTCCTGGTCACCGGGGGGTTCTTCCTGGCGAACCAGGAGACCCGGATCGGCCAGTCCACGGAGCGAGGGACCATGGCCTTCTACCTGGCGGAGACCGGGATCGGCGAAGTGGCCCAGGACTGGGACAACGCCCGCTTCCAGGCTCTGGAGCTCTGGGAGAGCTTCAGCGAAAGCCAGGAGGTGGGGAACGGGGAGTGGGAGGTGGAGGTGACTCGTATCGGGGACCAGCTCGCCTTGATGCAGGGAGAGGGCCGGATCACTCGAGGGGGGAACCTGGCCGGAGCCACCCGGAGGATCGGGATGGTGACCCGGACGCTCTCCTTGAACCTGGATGTAGAGGCGGGGCTCACCACCCAGGGGAACGTGAGCCTGGCAGGGCAGGCGAACATCTCGGGTGTGGACACCGACCCCGGCGGGTGGGGTGGGGTGTGTCCTGGAGACGGCGAGCTGGAGGACACCCCCGGAGTGAAGACCACGCCAGGATCCGAAGTGTCCACCGCCGGGCAGGCGGAGGTCGTGGGAGACCCGGCCTACGGGGATCCGAATGTGGACTACGACGAAGACATCGACGACGAGACGTTCACCCAGTTCGGTGACCTGGACTGGGATGACCTGGTGGGCATGGCG
>SKZC01000473.1 GCA_007127575.1 Gemmatimonadota bacterium | reverse complement strand
TGGTGCCTAGGAACGTGTCCGAGCCCACGTCCGCGGCAGGCTGAACACGATGGTGGTCCCTTGGCCGAGCTCGCTCTCGGCCCGCACTTCCCCGCCGTGGCGCTCCACCAGATGTCGGACGATGGCCAGCCCGAGGCCGGTGCCTCCTTCTGCCCGGGAGCGGGCGGGATCTACCCGGTAGAAACGCTCGAAAATCCGCTCCAGGTGCGCTCCCGGAATCCCACCACCCGTGTCCTCCACCACCACCTCCACGCGCTCGTCCGCCCCCTCTCGAGCCCGCACCCGGATTCCACCTCCCCTCTCGGTATACCGGAGAGCGTTACTGAAGAGGTTGGTGAAGATCTGATGAAGTGCGCTGGGATCCGCTCGGACCCGACCTGCAGAGGTTTCCACCTCTACGCCGAACTCGACCCCCTTCTCCTCCGCCTCCTCACGGAACGGCTCCCAGGCCTTCCGCGCCTCCTGCTCCAGCTCCACGGGCACCATTTCGGGACGCCACCCCCCGGATTCGATCCGGGAGAGGTCCAGGAGATCGTCCAGGATTTCCTGGAGGCGATCCGCGTTCCGCCGGACGGTCTCCGTGAACTTCCGTCGCAGCTCCGGGGGAAGCTCTTCGTCCAGGAGCGTCTCCCCGTGCCCTCGGATCACCGTCAACGGCGTCTTGAGCTCGTGGGAGACGTTGGCCACGAAGTCTCGACGCACCCCCTCCAGTCGCCGGAGCTCCGTGATGTCCAGGAAGACCAGGACCGCGCCTCCTCGAGGGAGGGGCTCGGCGGTGACCAGGAGATGCTTGCCGTCGTGGGAGAGCTCGGTGGGCTCCAGAGCCTCTCCCGACGCGGCGCTTCGTGCCATCTCCATGATGGGGAGCCTTCGAGCCACCTCCTCGGCCGTAGCCCCCTGAAAGTCCGGGCCCAGATGGAACATCCGCCGCGCCGCCGGATTCGCTCTCACCACCCGACCATGGGCGTCCACCGCCAGAACCCCTTCGGTCATGGAGTCGATGAGGGTTTGCATCTCACCCCTTTCCTCCTCGAGCTCCGTCAGGCGGTTCTGGAGCTCGGCCGCCAGCCCGTCCAGGGCGTGTCCCAGATCTCCGAGCTCATCCCGGGTCTGCGGGCGCACTCGAACTGAAAGGTCCCCCGACGCCATGGATCTGGCGGTCTCCCGCATCCGCCGAAGGCGCCGGCTCAAGGCGTGGCTCAGGCCCAGCGAAAGGAGGCCCGCCAGCAGGATCGCGCCAGCCCCGGCCTGAAGAAGCCATCGACGAAGGCGGGCCACCCGGGCGTCGATCTCGTCGATGCCCACGGCGAAGCGAAGGATGTCGCCCCGTTCGGTGACGGTGGCCGCATAGAGGAGATCGGCGTCCACCGAAGCGCTGGCCCGAAGCGCCACCGCCTCTCCCTGGGCCCGGGCCCCCTGAACTTCAGGCCGTCCGGAATGGTCCTCCAACCCCGCCACCTCCTCCGGCTCCACTCCGGAATCCCCCACGACCCGGCCTCCGGCCTCGATGATGGAGACCCGGTAGCCCGTGAGCTCTCCGATCCGGCGGGCCAAGGCGTCGGGGTCGGCCTCCACTTCCCGGTCGTAGAGTTCCCGACCCAACGCCAGCTCTCGCCGGAGCTCCGCCTCCGCTCCTTCCAACAGGGAGGTCCGAAGGACCCGGTCCAGTACGAGGCTGAGAACCACGACCAGGCTGAGGACGACGAGGCTGTGGCTCAAGAAGAGCCGGTGGGAGAACCGGATGCTCATGGAGCTCAGGACGGCTGCTCGGTCCGGAATCGGTACCCGAAGCCCCGCACCGTCTCAAGCCATCCGGCGGCGGACCCTAACTTGGACCGGAGGCGTTGGACGTGCATGTCCACGGTTCGGGTGGTGATGTCCGCGGTGGTGTCCCAGACCGCCTCCAGAAGCTGGCGGCGGCTCTGCACCCGTCCCCTACGCTC
Organism: Gemmatimonadota bacterium; assembly: GCA_007127575.1. GTDB lineage: Bacteria > Gemmatimonadota > Gemmatimonadetes > Longimicrobiales > Gaopeijiaceae > SKZC01. Next base: position 3,743 of record SKZC01000473.1, on the reverse strand, counting down.
CATCAGGGTGGTGAGGAGACGGTACTCGGTGGGGGTGAGCTCCAAAGGAGTTCCCTCCACCATGGCGCCTGCGGCATCGGTGTCCACGGTCACCGGTCCCACCTGAAGGAGGGCGCCCCCCGCTCCCGCCGGAGGTTGCTGGCGCACCCGTCGTAGCACCGCTCCCACCCTGAGGACCAGCTCCTGGGGAGAGAAGGGTTTGGTCACGTAGTCGTCCGCCCCCAGGCTCAGACCCTCCACCCGCTCCTGCTCGTCGGAACGGGCGGTGAGGAGGACCACCGGAAGGGACTCGAACTCCGGCCGGCTCCGGAGGGACCGGAGCACGTCCAAGCCCGAAGTCCCCGGGAGCATGAGATCCAACACGATGAGGTCGGGCCGCTCCCTTCCTACGGCTTCCAACGCCTCCTCGCCGTCGGAGACGGTCCGGACCCGGTAGAATTCCCGTGCCAGATGATACGCCACCAGGGCCGAAATGTCCGGCTCATCGTCCACCACCAGGATGTTGGCTTTCACGGCACCCCACAGGTTGAAAGGGGTCGCTGGGCGGAGAAGCCGAGGCGGCTACGAAGGGGCCCCACCGGCCGCCAGGTACTCCGCAAAGTCATCCGGAAGCGTGCTCTCCCGGATCCCTCGCATGGCCCGGTCCAAATCGTATTCCAACCGGACCACCTCCACCTCCACCTCCGCTCCATCCTCTCCGGGGGTGAGGAGCACGTACCCGGCCCGCCAGTCCCCGTCTTTCGGCCTTCCCACAGAGCCGGTGTTCACGAAGGTCACGTCGTCTACCGTGCGATGCCAGGGCTTGTGGGTATGGCCAAAGGCCAAGGTGTCTCCGGGCCGGGCGCCCGTCCGTCCAGCCATCTTCATGGCAAACTCATCGGATCGGTCCTCGGTCCAGTACAAGGTGTTCAGGGTAGGCGCCCCATGGATCAGGATGAGGCTCGTCCCTGGAAGGTGTCCCCCCTCCGGTCGATAGTCGATGCGGAAGGGGAGGCTCCCCAGGTACGCCTGGGTCTCGGGAGAGACGTGCTCCCGGGTCCAAGAATAGGAGAGGTGAGAGAGCTCCTCCTGCCGGGGGCCCTCGTAGCGGCATCCGCAATGCTTGTACCCCGTGGCCACGGTGGAGTCGTAGTTCCCCGCCACACCGGGAATCCCGGCGTCGCGGATCCGGGCCACCGTCTCGTCGGGCCAGGGGGCGTACCCCACCAGATCCCCCAGGTGAAAGGTGGCGGACACGTCGTCCCGCTCCTCCAGGTCGGCGAGAACCGCTTCCAGGGCGGGGAGGTTGGCGTGGATGTCCGAAATCAGGGCGATGCGCATGAATCCTCCGTCCCGGGCCGTACGAGCGCCCGGCTCATGGGGTGGCCGATGCCGGTCTGGAGCCTCCGGTAGGTGGGCCGGCCGTCTCCACGGGGAAACGACTCCGCGTGGCGTTGGCGAAGCGCACCAGAAGGAGCATGATAGGCACCTCCACCAACACTCCCACCACGGTGGCCAACGCCGCTCCCGAGTTCAGTCCGAAGAGGACGATGGCCGCCGCCACCGCCAGCTCGAAGAAGTTGCTGGCGCCGATGAGGGCCGCCGGCGCCGCCACCTCGTGGTTCACCTTCCAGGCCCGGGCCCATCCGTAGGCCACTCCGAAGACGAAGAAGGTCTGGATGATGAGAGGGACGGCGATGAGGGCGATGTGGAAGGGGTTGGCCAGGATCACCTCCCCCTGGAAGGAGAAGAGGAGGACCAAGGTGAGGAGAAGACCCACCATGGTGCCCGGTCCCAAACGCCGCACGAACACCTCCTGGAACCACTTCTCCCCTCGGGTGCGGATGAGCCACCACCGGGAAAGGGCGCCGGCCACCAACGGGATCACGATGTAGAGAACCACCGAGAGGATCACCGTGTCATAGGGCACCACGATGTCCCCCAACCCCAACAGGAGAAGGACGATGGGGGCAAAGGCGAAGAGCATGATCACGTCGTTGATGGCCACCTGCACCAGCGTATAGGCCGGATCGCCACGGGTGAGGTAGCTCCAGACGAAGACCATGGCCGTGCAGGGCGCGGCCCCCAGGAGGATGGCCCCCGCCACGTACTCCCGGGCTAGCCCCGCCTCGATGAAGGGGGCAAAGATCACCTGGAGGAAGAGCCAGGCGAAAAAGAACATGGTGAACGGCTTGATGAGCCAGTTCGTCACCAGGGTGATGGTGATCCCCTTGGGCCGACGGCGGACGCCCAGGATGCTGGTGAAGTCCACCTGCACCATCATGGGGTAGATCATGAGCCAGATGAGGATGGCCACCGGGACGTTCACCTGGGCGTAGGTGAACCAGCTCAACGTCGCGGGAACCGCCGGCACCCACTGCCCCAACGCCACGCCCACCCCCATGCAGAGCGCCACCCAGAGGGTGAGGTATCGCCCGAAGAGGGTCATCCCCTGGGCACCGGGCTCCTCCCCCGAGCCCGGGAGGTCCTCCACCCCCGTGGCCTGCTGGGACCGGTCTTCCGTCCCGGCCTCCATCAGAGGCCCCTCACCCAGTGGTGGAAGGCTTCCAGCCGCTCTCGGCTCACGCAGTAGCCCACCGCCGTCCCGCAACGCGTTCCCTCCACCAATCCAGCCTCCCGGAGCACCCGCAGGTGCTGGGAGATGGTGGACTGGGCCAGGGAGAACTCGCTGCAGAGATCTCCGCAGTAGCACTCGTCCCGGGTTGCCAGGATCCGAAGGATCCGGACTCGCACGGGGTGAGCCAGGGCCTTGGCCACCTGGGCGCCCGTCTCGTCGTCCAGCCCCCTTGGGCCCGGCGGGACCGGGCGGCCTTCCACCGCCAGTCCGCCCTCGCCCATCCCCGTCTTCCCCGTCCTTTCGTCCATCACCGGACTTCCCTCCGTCTGTTGGGGTGCCGCCGAGCGCCGGTGCCGGGCTCGCCATCCGCCGGAATAATCGTATTTCGCCGATATACGATCAAGAGGGTGAGGTCGCACAGGTGTGGGAAGCCACGGCCAGCTCCAAGGGCTAGGCTACCAGTGGAAGCTCTGGGCCATGGCCTCGGGAGCGGCCCCTTCCCCCTCCCCACTGGCGGGAGTTGGGGCCGGAGGGGGCCACCAGGGGGATGCGGTGATGAGCCCTCACCGGGGGTGAGCCCGGGCCTTCCGCCCCGTCACGCGGTGAACTGCGGGGGGAGCTCCACGCCCAGGGTGCGGGAGCATCCCCGCACCAGGGCTCCGGCCGCCTCCGTTGTGGAGCCCTCTCGGTCCACGGCGAAGGTCAGAGAGATGAGCAGCCGCCGGCCCAGGCCAGGGGCCAGTCTCCGTAGCTTTCCCAGGAGGGGATCCACCCGGGAGGGATCGGACCCCCGGGCCAGCTCGGCCTCCAGCTTCTCGACGGGGACCTGGTCCGGCCCGAAGAGCCAGGCCAACCCCGACGCCACCCGCTCCCGCACTGCGGCCTCCTCGCTCTCCGCCGCCCAGGCCGCAGCCACCAGGAGGGCCACCACTTCTTCACGGAGGGGGTTGAGGCTGTGTAGGCGTCGACCGGGAGGAATCTCGGGAAGTCCAGGGTCCCCCTCGACCCCTGCACTCCACCCCAGGCCCGCCCCATCCCCGGCGGGAAGGCGCACCCGAGGGGGTCGGGGCCGGCTCCCCGAGTGTCCCGATCCCTTCGCCGTTCGGGCCTCCCGAAGCCGGCTCATCCCCTGCACCGATGACCCGGGCCCTCCGTAGAGGCCGCCCGATCCGCTCCACCCTGGATC
>SKZC01000324.1 GCA_007127575.1 Gemmatimonadota bacterium | reverse complement strand
GCCTTTCCTTGATACCGGTCCTCATGCTGGCGGGAAACGTCACCCTCACTGAGATCGTGTGGCAGCAGCAGTTGGGGTTCTGGTTCATCTTCCCCCTCTCCCTCGCCTTCATCCTCTTTGTGATCTCCGCCTTTGCCGAGACGAACCGACTTCCCTTCGACCTGCCCGAAGCGGAGTCCGAGCTCATCACCGGCTACCATACCGAGTACTCGTCCATGAAGTTTTCCATGTTCTTCATCGCCGAGTACGCACACATCCTTACGGCGGCGGCCCTCATGGCCACCCTCTTCCTGGGTGGCTGGAGCATCCCGTTCTGGAGTGGGGCCAACGCCCAGTTCTACGATGGAATGTGGATCCAGGGCTTCACCGCCGCCGGGGAGCCCATCCCCGCAGAGCTGGCGTGGTGGAAGACGCTTCTCACCTTCCTGGCGTTCGCCGTGAAGACCGGATTCTTCGTGCTCGTGTTCGTCTGGGTTCGCTGGACGCTGCCCCGGTTCCGGTACGATCAGGTCATGCACCTGGGCTGGAAGGTCATGCTTCCTACCGCGCTGGCCTACCTCATGCTAGTGGCTCTGACGATCCTGGTCCTGGATCACCTGGCGGTAGAAGGGTTCCTCTTCGGGGCGGTCCTGACCCTGGTGAGCCTGGCGGCCACCGGGGGATTCATGTTCGCTCTGGACCGGGACCGGATCATCATGGGGGCCTCCGTGCCCTCGGAAGCTAGGATTCCCAGGCCTGTGACGGAGGCTCAGAGCGAGCCCCTCCGTCCCGAGTTGGTGGCGGAGGCCATGGGGGAGAGATCGTGAGTCCTTCATTCCCGGGGGCCCTGACCCTCTACCGCCTCTCGAGGGAGGTGAACTGATATGCCTGTGACTGTGAAGGTCATGCGCCGACCCGATCCGGGGCGGACCTCCTATCTACGTGCCGCCCTGAAGGGTATGCGGCTTACCTTCAAGCATCTTGTCAGCCCGGACAAGGTCACCCTCGAGTACCCCGAGGAGCAGCCCGACCTGCACCCTCGGTGGCGGGGCACCCATCGGATGGAGGTGCACGCCGACGGGCGCCCGAAGTGCGTGGCGTGCGGACTCTGTCCTACCGTTTGCCCGGCCAACTGCATTCGACTGGTGGGAGGTGAGGACGATGAGGGTAACCGGTACCCCATCGTCTACGAGATCGACGAGTTCCGCTGCATTTTCTGCGGGATGTGCCAGGAGGTCTGCCCGGTGGAGGCCATCCATGTGGGGGTCCACTTCGAGAATGCGGAGTACACCCGTGACCGTTTCGTCTACGACCTGGATCGCCTGATGGAACAGGAGCATCCTGTAACGGCGCTCTGGGATCCCTCCGACCCTCGGTCCGAGTGAGGACGGCGGCCCATGGCTGAGCTCCTCTTCTATGTCTTCGCGGCGGTGGCCGTAGGGGGCGCTTTGGGGGTGGTCTTTCAGAAGAATCCAGTGGGAAGCCTTCTCTTCATGGTGATCAGCCTGGGGAGCGTGGCCGCCCTCTTCGTTCTCCTGGAAGCCCACTTCCTGGCGGCGATCCAGGTGATCGTGTATGCCGGGGCCATCATGGTCCTCTTCCTATTCGTGATCATGCTCTTGAACCTGGGGCACGACTATCAGGCAGATCTCAGGACGGGATTCTGGTCCGTGCTGGCCTTCGTGGCGGTGGGGACCGTGGCGGGACTTCTGGCTCGGCAGTTTCGGGGTGCGGCGGAGAGCCCCATCTACCAGCATTTTCCGGGGCCGGAAGCGTTGGACGCGCTCATCGCGGAACAGGGGGTGGTAGGCGTCATCGCTCGCCCTCTGTTCACCGATTATGTGGTCGCCTTCGAGCTCACCGGTCTCCTTCTCCTGGTGGCCCTGGTGGGAGCCGTCGTCATCGCCAAGAAGAGGGTGTGAGGAGATGCTCGTCGAAGCCCTGGTCGTCAGCGCCCTCCTCTTCGTCATCGGTACCTTCGGGGTCCTGGTGCGAAGAAACGCCATCATCATGTTTCTCTGCATCGAGCTCCAGCTCAACGCCGCCAACCTCTCCTTCGTGGCCCTCTCCCGACACCTGGGAATCGACGGTCAGATCTTCGTCTTTTTCGTCATGACCGTGGCTGCCGCTGAGGCAGCCGTGGGACTGGCCATCATCATCTCCATCTTCCGGCACTATCAGACCGTGAACGTGGATAACTTCAACCTCCTGAAGTGGTAGGGGCATGACGACGGTATCGGGCATGACCCTCATTGGAGCCGGACTGGGATCGGTGGCGCAGCAGGCCGGATACGAGCCTCTCCTTCCGGGCCTCATCATCCTCCTTCCCCTCCTGGGCTTCGTCATCAACGGCGTTCTGGCTCTTCAGGCAGGGTCTCGGTCCGCAGCACGGGTCCGGGCGGGAGAGGAAGGCACTGGCCCCTCGGGCAGTGCCGCCGACCGTACCCTCCCCACCTGGATCGGACCCGGGGTGGTGGGACTCGCCTTCCTCCTGACTCTGGTCAACTTCTTCCGGATGCTGGGGGTGGAGGTCCACGAGCCCGTGGTCCGGAGCTATTGGACTTGGATGGCCACCGGGGGACTCGTTCTGGACGCGGCCATCCAGTTGGACGCCCTCTCCATGATCATGATGCTGGTGATCACCGGTGTGGGCTTCCTGATCCATGTCTTCAGCGTGGGCTACATGAAGGAGGACCCGGGCTATCCCAGGTACTTCGCCTATCTGAACCTCTTCGTGTTCTTCATGCTCGTCCTGGTCATGGGGGCCAGCTTCCCCATGATGTTCGTGGGATGGGAAGGGGTGGGGCTATGCTCCTATCTCCTCATCGGTTTCTGGTTCAAGGACCGGGCCAAGGCGGATGCCGGAAAGAAGGCCTTCATCGTGAACCGGGTGGGGGACTTCGGCTTCCTCGTCGCCATGTTCATCCTCTTCACCACGTTGGGGACGCTGGACTATCAGGGCGTCTTCGAAGCCGCCCCCGAGGCCTTCGCCTACGGGGGAGCCGCCATCACCGCGGTGGCTCTGTTCTTTCTCCTCGGGGCGGTGGGAAAGAGCGCGCAGATCCCCCTCTACGTCTGGCTGCCCGACGCCATGGCGGGACCGACTCCCGTGTCCGCTCTCATCCACGCCGCCACCATGGTTACCGCCGGCGTGTATCTGGTGGCCCGTTCGTCGGTCCTCTTCGCCCTTTCCCCCGCGGGATCGGCTGCCGTGGCGGCCGTCGGGGCGCTGACGGCTCTCTTCGCGGCCACCATCGCCCTCCAGCAGTATGACATCAAGAAGGTCCTGGCCTACTCCACCGTCTCGCAGCTCGGGTTCATGTTTCTGGCGGTGGGAGCGGGAGCCTACGCCGCCGGTGTCTTCCACCTCATGACCCACGCCTTTTTCAAAGCACTCCTCTTCCTGGGGGCGGGGGCCGTCATCCATTCCATGCATCACGCCCTGCACGCCACCCACAAGGACTGGGATGCCCAGGACATGCGGAACATGGGTGGGATTCGGCGCTACATGCCGGTCACATGGCTCACCATGTGGGTGGCCACCCTGGCCATCGCCGGGATCTGGCCCTTCGCGGGCTTTTTCTCCAAGGATGAGATCATATGGGCCTCGGGAGTGGCCGCTCGGGGCTCCATGGGTTCCCTCTACACCCTCCTGTGGGCCATGGCTTTGGCCGCCGCCGTTCTCACGGCCATCTACATGACCCGGATGATGGTCCTCACCTTTCACGGACGAAATCGGACGGGGGAGGAGGAGGAGAGGCACCTCCATGAGGCACCTCTGAACATGACCCTCCCTCTGGGCATTTTGGCGGTCCTGTCCGTGGTCGGGGGCTGGGTGAACGTCCCCGGATCCATCCGCGAGTCCGTCTTCGGAGGATTCGGCGTGCTCCCCATGTCCGACTGGTTGGATCGGTGGCTGGAGCCGGTGGTCGGCGATGCTCAGGCGATCCTCCTCACCCAATTGGGCCCGGTGGCGGAAACGGCCCCGGTGGGTGGGGGCCACGTGCTGTGGGGTGGGATCGCCACCGTTGTGGCGGCTTCCGTGGTGCTTCTCACTGCTCGAGCCGTGGCATCGCGCCCCACGGTTCCAGCACTGGAGGAGGGAGAACCCCAGCGAGGGATCCGGAAGATTCTCTATAACAAGTGGTACGTGGACGAGCTCTATGATCGGATCATCGTACAGCCGATCCTGCGGGTCTCCCGCTGGTTCTGGAAGGTGGTGGATCAACTCGTCATCGATGGAACCGTGAATGCGGTGGGGAGCGTGACCCGTGGCGTCGGGTGGTTCGGGAGCCTCTTCCAGACCGGACAGGTGAATACCTACGCCTTCATCCTCACCCTCGGCGTCCTGGCGGTCCTGGCCGCCTTGGTGCTCTGAGGAGGAGCGAGGCATGAGCGCACTACTCGACGCGGTGGCATACGACGCCTGGATTCTCCACGCCCTGATCTGGCTTCCCCTGCTGGGGGCCGTGGGACTTCTCATGCTTCCGGAGGAGCGGGTCCGGCACTTCGCCTTCGGGTGGACCGCCGGGCTCTTCGTCCTGAGTCTGGGGTTGCTGGCCCGGTTCGACGCATCGGGTCCCATCTTCCAGATGATGAGCTCTATCACATGGCTGGAGCTCTGGGGCGTGGGCTACTCGGTGGGGATCGACGGGATCTCCCTCTTCATGATCCTGCTCTCCACCTTCGTGATGCCCATAGCCATCCTGGGCTCCTTCCGGTACATCCAGGAGCGAGAGAAGTCCTTCTACGCCCTCATGCTCCTTCTGCAGACGGGGATCGTGGGCGTCTTCGCCGCCATGGACCTCTTCCTGTTCTACGTCTTCTTCGAGCTCACTCTCGTCCCCATGTACTTCATCGTGGGGATCTGGGGGGGCGAGCGGCGGATCTATGCCGCTGTGAAGTTCTTTCTCTACACTGCGGCGGGTTCCCTTCTCATGTTGGTGGGGATCCTCTATCTGTATCTGCAGGCTTGGGAGGCCTCCGGGGTACCGTCGTTCCACTACTTCGATCTGGTGGGCACGCCCCTCTCCCTCATGGAGCAGCTATGGTTGTTCGCCGCCTTCGGGGTGGCGTTCAGCATCAAGGTCCCCCTCTTCCCGTTCCATACCTGGCTTCCGGACGCCCATGTAGAGGCGCCCACACCCGGCTCAGTGGTGCTGGCCGCCGTGCTCTTGAAGCTGGGAACGTACGGTTTCGTCCGCTTTCTGCTTCCCTTCTTCCCCATGGCTGCGGCCCATCCCACGGTGTTGGCGGTGATGATCGGGCTGGCCGTGGTGGGAATCATCTACGCGGCTTGGGTGGCGGCGGTGCAGCCCGACGCGAAGAAGCTGGTGGCGTACACCTCGGTGGCCCACATGGGCTTCGTGGTGCTGGGGGTGTTCGCGCTGAACGTCACCGGAATCCAGGGGGCTCTCGTGGTGATGATCTCCCACGGGATCTCCACCGGGGCCCTCTTCCTTCTGGTGGGGATGCTGTACGAGCGACGGCATACCCGGGTCATCGAGGACTTCGGAGGGCTGGCTCAGGTGGCGCCCCTGTTCGCCACCGCGCTGGTGGTGACGGCGTTGGCCAGCATCGGGGTGCCCGGAACCAGTGGTTTCATCGGGGAGTTCCTCGCCCTCCTGGGCGCCTTCGAACGGCATCCCGTGATGGCAGGCCTGGCGGCCACAGGGGTCATCTTCGCGGCGTATTACATGCTCCCCATGGTGCAGCGGATTCTCTTCAATCGTCTGGAGGAGGAGAACCGGGGGGTGGCGGATC
>SKZC01000335.1 GCA_007127575.1 Gemmatimonadota bacterium | reverse complement strand
TCTTCTCGTATTCCTGCGGGTCCTCCTGCACCACGAAGGCCAGGAGCGCGGCCTCCAGCTCCGAGGCCAGGTGCTTCATGGCCGCCATGGCGGAAGGGAAGCCCGGATGGTGGTCGCTTCCCGGCGGGATGACCATCACCAGCCGGCGCGTGGTGTTCAGCGGATGGTTCATCCGGGCCACCACCACCATCTGCCGGGTTTGCTCCAGGAGCTGGTCCAGCACGCTTCCGAAGACCTGTCCTCGCTTGGCCTGCTTCCCATCCCACCCCACCACCAGGATGGAGCTGCGGGTCTCGGCCACCGCCCGGGCCACCCCGGTGGCGATATTGGGATCCACCCGGGTGAGGGGGCTTACGGGAACATCGGCTCCGGCGGCGTACAGCACGGCGTGGGAGAGCATCTTCTCCGCTTCCGCCACCTGGGCTTCCGCCTCGTCCTCCGTTCCCCGGACCACCATCAGGGGGTGGAGGGGCTCCTCTGATCCCCGCTCCCGGAGATGGAAGGCGATGTCCATGAGGGCATCGGCGGTGGTGGGGTTGGAGACGGGAATGAGGATCCGGCGTGGTGCCTCCCGGGGGTCGTAGGGCCGTCGCTCCTCCCGTAGAGCGATCTGCCTGCCGAAGCGCTCCACCACGGAGGGTCCCACCAAGACCGTGACCAGGATCATGACGATGACCGCGTTCAGAACGGTCTCTCCGAAAAGACCGATCTCCATCCCCACGAAGGTCACCGCCAGCGTGGCCGCCGCCTGAGGAGAGGAGAGCCCGAACATGGTGAGCCCCTCGTCTCGGTGGTAGCCGAAGATGGTCTTGGCGGCCAGAGCTCCACCCAGCTTACCGGTATGGACCAGAAGGATCAGCGTTCCCGCCACCGCCCAGACCTCCCAGCTTCCCGCCAGGACCCCCGGATCCACGAGCATCCCCACCGAGAGGAGAAAGAACGGGATGAAGAGGGCGTTCCCCACGAACCGAATCCGGGTCATGAGGGGCGAGTTCAAGGGGATGAGCCGGTTCAGCGTGAGTCCGGCCAGGAAGGCTCCGATGATGGGCTCGGCCCCGGCCAGGTCCGCGGCCCAGGCGGTGGCGAAGAGTACCACCATGAGGAAGATGAACTCGCCGGGCGCCTGGCCAGGGACGTTGCGGAAGAACCAGCGTCCCACCTTGGGGACGGTCCAGAGGACGATGGCGGCGTACAGCCCCAGCGTGCCGAAGAGCTGGAAGAGGAAGGGGCCGTCCACCTCTCCTGCCAGGGAGCCTGCCACCACCGCCAGGACGGAGAGGGCCAGCGTGTCCGTTACCAGGGTTCCTCCCACGACCGTGATGACGCCTGGGTTCTTCAGGATTCCCAGGCGACTGGCCACGGGGTAGGCCAGGAGGGTGTGGGACCCGATGATGGCTCCGATGAGGAGGGCGGCCGGGAGGTCGTACCCCCAGAGGGGCATGACGCCCAAAGCGAGCCCCATGGGAAGGCAGAAGGAGAAGAGCCCGAAAACGATGCTCTCGGTCCGGTACTCTTTGAACCGGTTCAGGTCCAGCTCCAGGGCGGCCAGGAAGACCAGGTAGAGGAGGCCTACGGTGCCCAGGAGCTCGAAGGTAAAGTCCCGCTCCAGGAGGTTGAAGACATTGGGACCCACCACCGTTCCCGCCAGGATCAACCCCACGATCCCCGGGACCTTGAACCGCTCGAACAACACCGGAGCCAGGAGGAAAATCCCCATGGCCAGGGCGAAGATCAGGACCGGATCGTTGATGGGCAGGGTTGTGGGCATGGAACCGGGCGGGGTAAAGGAGGGCTCTGCCTGCAGGTGGGGGACGGCGCCGGTAATCTATACCGTTTCCCGGAGGGGAACAATCGGAGCCCAGGAGGTGCAGCGATTGGGGGATCGGGGCGGTATCCCTATATTCTCCGTGCTGTGCACCGACCTGTGAGCCCTGGAAGGGAGAGGGGTTTGAAGATCGTCGAACCTGTCGTCCGACCGCTGGTCCGGGTATCCACTCCCATGCCGGAGCTGGATGCGTGGGCGGTGTTGGCCCGGCTTGGGGGCGAAGCCTCCGGATTCTGGGCCCGGGGAGAGCGATGGATCGCCTACTCGGGAGCCCTGCTGGAGCTCTCTTCCCCCTCGGAGGGAGTGCCGGCGGGTGACCGCTACCATGGAGTGCGAGAGCGGGCTCGCGACCTGGCGGAGAGCTTCGATTCGCGAGATGGATGGGGTGGCTCCGACCTGCCCCCGCCTCGGCTCTTCGGCGGGTTTTCCTTTCGGGAAGACCACCAATCCAATGGCGTGTGGGGCCACTTCCCCTCCGCACACTTCATCCTTCCGCGCGTGGAGGTAGAAGGGGGCCCCGAGGGGGCTCGAGTGGTTCTCCAGGAAATTTCGGCGTCGGAGCGAGGTGTAGACGATCTCCATGAGCGACTGCACAGACAACTGGAAGACCTGGCCCGGGAGCTCCGGACGACCTCCTTCACCGGTGGCATTCCCAGAGAAGGTCCGGTGGCCCCCGCTCTCACCTCCCACGCTTCGGATGGCCGGGCGCGTTGGGAGGAGGTGGTGGCGGAGGTCTTGGAGGCCATCGGGGAGGGAAGTCTCTCCAAGGTGGTCCTTGCTCGCAGCCGCGAGCTGACGGATCTGGGCGCCGTGGGGCCACTGGAGGCGGTTCAGCGCCTCCGAAGGGACTATGGACGTTCCCACGTCTTCTGCTTCCAGCCCCATCCGGCCTCCGCCTTCGTGGGAGCCGCGCCCGAAACCTTGGTGGCCCTGAACCGGCGTCGATTTAGGAGCACCGCCGTCGCCGGTTCCGTGTCCCGGGGCCGCTCCCGGGAGGACGACCGGGAGCGGGGCCGGAGTCTACTGAACAGCTCGAAGGACCGATGGGAACACTCCGTGACCGTGGAGGAGATGGTTCGCGTCCTCCGGCCCCTTCTGGACGAGTTGGAGGTGGATCCGGAACCTCACCTTCTCCGCCTTCCCCGCATCCAGCACCTGGAGACGCGGTTGGCCGGTTGGGCCTCCCCGGAAACCCACGTCCTGGACCTGGTCTCCGCCCTCCATCCCACGCCGGCGGTCTGTGGTCTCCCTCGAGATTCCGCGCTGGAGTTCATTCATAGGAGAGAGCCGGTGGAGAGGGGGTGGTATGCGGGCCCCGTGGGTTGGTTCGACCTGAAAGGGGACGGGGTGTTCGCTCCGGCTCTCCGGTCGGCGGTCCGGTCCGGAGGGGTGTGGCGCCTATTCGCCGGCGCCGGACTTGTCCAGGGCTCGGTGCCGGAGGGAGAGTGGGAGGAGACCGCACTCAAGTTCCAGCCCATGCTCCGAGCGCTGGGGGTGGGGACGGAGGGGTGAGGGACCGGAATCGCAACGAGCTCTGGGGTCGGGTCTTCGTCCAGGAGCTCGTCCGGTCCGGGCTTTCACACGTGTGCATGGCACCGGGCTCCCGGTCCACGCCCCTGGTGCTAGCGGCAGCGGAGGAGCCGGCGTTGCGCATCCACCCCTTCCTGGATGAGCGCTCCGCGGCCTTTTTCGCTCTGGGCATCGGGCGAGGAACCGGAGAGGTGGCGGCGGTGATCACCACGTCCGGCACGGCGGTGGCGAACCTCTTCCCCGCCGTGGTGGAGGCCGAACGGGGGGAGGTCCCCCTCCTCTTGCTCACCGCCGATCGACCCCGGCACCTCCGAGATGCCGACGCGAACCAGACGATTCGGCAGGAGCGCATCTTCGGGAGCTTCCCCCGTTGGTTTCATGAGGCGGGCCCCCCGGAGGTGACGGACCGCGCTCTTCGTCACCTTCGCGCCGTGGCCAGCCGGGCGGTGGCCGAAGCCCGGGGGCGGCCGGCTGGGCCGGTCCACATCAACTTCCCCTTCGCCAAACCTCTGGAGCCGGTCCCGGTGGCTGGAGACCTCCCTCGGGACATGCAGGGCTTCCATCTCTCCGCTCTGTCGGGAAGGGAGTCGGAGCGTCCCTTCACCCGGAGCTCTCGCCGAGAACTCCAGGCGGACCCGGAGGACGTGGCGGAGGTGATGGCGGAAATGTCCCAAGCCCGGCGGCCCCTTCTGGTAGCGGGGCCTGGCCCGGATCCGGTGGCCCGAGGAGCGGCGCTACGACGGGCGGCCGCAGCCCTGAACGTTCCCCTCTTGGCCGATCCCCTTTCCGGGGCGCGACGAGGGCGGACCAGGGCCGACTCCTCCCTCCCGTTGGTGACCCACTACGACCTCTTCCTTCGTGACCCCTCCATCCGGAAGGAGCTGGAGCCGGACTTCATTCTCCGCCTGGGGGGATCGGCGACTTCCAGCAGCCTTCTGGAGCTCCTCCGGGAGGTTCCGGACGCTCGACAGGTGGTGGTGGACGGAGCCGGAGGTTGGAAGGATCACCTTTCCATCGCTCACCGCTATTTGCACACCGAGGTGGATCTCTTCCTGACGGCCCTTGCGGACCGGACGCTGGGGAACGGGGGGGATGGAGGCGGGAGATCCGACTGGACGGTGCTGTGGGCCACGGCGGAGGAGGAAGCCGAGGCGACATGGGACACGATCTCGGACGAGGGACCGTTCTTCGAGGGTGGGATCTTGCGAGAGGTGTCCCGGTGGGTCGATCCTCATCACTCCCTCTTCGTGTCCAGCAGCATGCCCGTGCGGGATCTGGATGCCTTCGGCGGCCCGGGCGTGGCCGGTGGGAAGGTGTTCGGCAACCGAGGGGCCAGCGGGATCGACGGGCTGGTCTCGTCGGCTTTGGGCGTCTCGGTGGGGCGTGGAGAGAGGGTGGTGGCGGTGTTGGGTGACCTGGCTTTCCACCATGATATGAACGGCCTCCTGGGAGTGCGCGAAGAGGGGGCGCAGGTCCTGTTTGTGGTCATTCACAACGACGGGGGTGGGATCTTTCACATGCTCCCCATCCGGAACCACGAGCCCCAGTTCACCCCATACTTCGCCACGCCTCATGGGCTGGACTTTCGCCACGCCGCCGCCCTCTACGGGCTCCCGTTTCGGCGGGTGGAAACACGAGAGCGGGAGCTGGAATCCTCCTCCGGGGCGTCGGTAAGCGGGTCCACCCTCCAGCGATCTCTCACGGATGCGTTGGATTGGGCGGAGGGTCTGGGGGGAAGCGCGTTGGTGGAGGTGCGGACGGACCGGGAGGAGAACAGGGTTCGACGAGAAGCGGCCGTTCAGCGGATCGTGGAGGCCGTGAGACGGAGACTGCAGAATACAAGGGAGTGAGCCTCATGGAGCAGCCTGACTGGACCCAGGTGAAAGAGTACCAGGACATCACGTATCACAAGTCAGGGGGCGTGGCGCGCATCGCCTTTGACCGACCTGAGGTGAGGAACGCCTTCCGTCCGGAAACGCTCCTCGAGCTCCAGGAGGCGTTCCGAGATGCCGGTGAGGACCCTGGGATCGGGGTCGTTCTCCTGACGGGAAATGGCCCCGCCAAGGATGGGAAGTACGCCTTCTGCTCCGGTGGGGATCAGCGGATCCGAGGGGACGAGGGGTACGTGGGAGGGGACGGGCTCCCTCGCCTGAACGTCCTGGAGCTCCAGCGCTACATCCGGAGCATGACGAAGCCGGTCATCGCCCTGGTGGCAGGATACGCCATCGGCGGAGGGCACGTCCTCCACGTCATCTGTGACCTGACCATCGCCGCGGACAACGCGATCTTCGGCCAAACGGGCCCCAAGGTGGGGAGCTTCGACGGCGGATTCGGAGCGTCGTACCTCGCCAGCATCGTAGGCCAGAAAAAGGCGCGGGAGATCTGGTACCTCTGT
>SKZC01000298.1 GCA_007127575.1 Gemmatimonadota bacterium | reverse complement strand
TCTACTACACGGGTCAGGACTACGACCTCTTCTATCCGGGCTACGGGGACTCGTGGCCCTCCCTGGTGGGCTCGGTGGGGATGACCTATGAGCAGGGCGGCGGCGGATTCGGAGGAATCTCCATCCAACGTCCCGATGGTACGGTCCTCACCCTGGAAGATCGGGCTCAGGGACACTGGATCACCGGCCGCGCCACTCTCCGCACGGCTGCAGACGGAAAGGAAGAGCTTCTGGAAGGATTCGCCGACTTCCACCGAAACGTGGACGACGGCCTCAGCGATATCCTCCTGGTCCCCGGTGATGACCCCACTCGGTTGGAGGCCCTGGTCCAGCTCCTCCGGATCCAGGGGGTGGAGGTTGAGGAGGCGGGCTCCGACTTTCAGGCGTCTGCAGATCCTCACGATGGGTTCCAGACCAGGTCCCAGTTTCCAGAGGGGACTCACCGCGTCCGGGCTCGCCAGCCCCGGGGACGGTTGGCCTACGCCCTCCTGGCGCAGGAGCACCGCCTGGACGCCACCTTCTCGTATGACATCAGCTCCTGGTCTCTCCCGTATGCGTACGGGGTGGAGGCCCACGCCCTCACCGGTGGGATGCCGGCGGGGGAGTGGACGCCGGTGGAGGCGGTGGAATCTCCCGGGTCCGGGGCACCGGCGGGGACTGGTAGCTACGGGTATCTTCTGGAGCCTCGCTTCGGCCACATGCCCTCCCTGGTCCGGTTCCTGGAGGATGGCGGGCGGGCCTACGTCATGACCGAAGCCTTCACCCTGGAGGGCCGGGAATATCCCAGAGGAACGTACTTTCTCTCCCGACGGACCAACGCCGATCTGGACGGATTCGTGGATCGGGCAGGGCTCCGGGAGCGCGTGACCTCCATCTCCACCGGCCGGACCGATGAGGGCCCCGATCTGGGTACTCGGGACTCGGCGCCCATCGCCCTGCCTCGGTTGGCCCTCCTCACCGATGAAGGGACCTCCTCCACCTCCGCTGGAGCGCACTGGTTTTTCCTGGAGCAGGTGTTGGACTTCCCCTTCGACCTGGTCCGGGTCCGCGACGTCTCCGCAGTCTCATTGGAGGAGTACGAGGTCATCGTCGTCCCCTCCGCTGGCGGAGACTTGATCCCGACTCTGGGCGATGGGGGAACGGAGGCTCTGGAGCGGTGGGTCCGAGCCGGCGGAACGTTGGTGGCGGTGGCGGGCTCGGCCCAGAGGCTGGGCGAGCCCCTGGCCCAGGTGGAGGTTCGGGAAGCGGAGGAGGAGGAACTGGAGCGGGCTGAAGAGCTGGAGCGGGCCCTTCGGACCCGGGAAGAGCGGGAGCTGGCGGCGTGGGAGGATCGCATCCCCGGGACGATCCTGGAGGTGACTTTGGACCCGGGTCATCCCCTTTCCTTCGGGGCGCATTCCGCCGGTGGAGACAACCGAATGTTCGTCCTCTCCACCGGCTCCGCCTTCGAACCCTCGGATGAGATGGAGTCCCCGGCCTTCTTCGCCCACGACGTGCCCCGGGTGAGCGGTCTCATCTCCGAGGAGAACCTGGAGAGGCTGGAGCGCAGTTCCTGGCTGGTAGAGCGGTCCGTAGGGTCGGGGAAGGTCATCCTCTTCGCGGATGATCCCGTCTTCCGGATGTTTTGGTATGGAGGGTTCCAGCCCTACACCAACGCCCTCCTCCTGGGCCCGGCGTTCTAAGGGACGCCCTGAGCGGCCTTCGGGACGCGCCGGTTTCGAGGCGTCCCGGGGACACCGTTCCAGCGGGCTACCGTCTGGAGCCCCCCATTCATCGCCCACCGCCATCCTCAAGCTCCTGCTGGGTGTCGTCGGTCACGGCCTCCTCCACCAGGTCGAGCCCCAGTGTGCGGCCTTTGTCTACCGCCGGGATCCCCTCCACCATCCACACCGGAGGAGGCGCGCCTCGGAGATGGTGGTCGAAGAACTGCTGCATGCGGATGGTGAAGTCGCGCTGATTGTGATCCTCTCGGAGCCCGTGGGCTTCCCCGTTGTAGTTCAGGAGCCAGACCGGCTTTCCAAGACGCCGGAGGGCCACGAAGAACTGGATTCCCTCCTCCCACGGTACGGCGCCGTCCTCGTCATTGTGGAGGATGAGGAGGGGGGTCTCCACCCGGTAGGCGGTGAAGAGCGGAGAGTTCTCGATGTAGCGGTGCTGGGCGTCCCACAGGGTTCCACCGATCCGGGACTGACCCGTTTCGTACTGCATCTGCCGGACGCGCCCGCTGGCCCAGCGGATTCCCCCGTAGGCGCTGGTCATGTTCGTCACCGGTGCCCCGGCCTCGGCGGCGGCGAAGAGGTTGGTTCGGGTCAGCATGTAGGAGATCTGGTACCCTCCCCACGAGTGACCCTGCACCCCGATCCGCTCGCGGTCCACGAACCCCTGGTCCACGATGGATAGAACCCCAGGCACCACGGCATTCATGGCGCTCTCACCGGGATATCCTGCCTTGTACGGGATGTCGGGAACAAAGAGGAGGTAGCCCCGGCTGACGTAGAAAGAGCGATTGATGGAGGTTCCGGCGCTGGGAACGTAGAAATTGTGGAGTCCGTTGGACGAGCGCTCGTAGAAGTAGACCATCATGGGCCACTCCTCCGAGGGATCGAAGTCGTCGGGCTTGTAGAGGATTCCCTGAAGCTCCTCCCCATCGGCGGAGGTCCAACTCACCAGCTCCGCCGTCCCCCAGGTGTATTCGGCTCGGTGGGGATTCGCATCGGTGAGGCGCTCTCGGCCCTCGAATCCGGAGTCGCTCCACCAGAGGTCCGGGAAGGTTTCGAAGGTGCTCCGAGTGAAGAGGAAGACGTCGGCGCTATCCGCCTGGGAGAGATTTCCGAAGGAGGCGTCCTCCATGACCAAGCGCTCCGGGAGTCCCGGCTCCTGGAGTAGGGCCCGGTAGTAGCCGTCCGCCTTCGTCTCCAGATCGAAGGCGGAGAGGAGCACTTCGTCGTCCAGGTCGATGGAGGGCTCGTCAGCGAGCTGCACCAGCCGGAGCCGAAGATCCTGGTCTCTGCCGTAGCCCGCGGTCAAATTTCGGGGCTGGGCCTCCCCCCGGGGGTCCACCAGCCAGAGGTCGTGGGCATCGTACACCACTAGGTGCTCGTCTCCCTCCACCCACCCTGCGAGACCGGCGGGCGGAGGCGGCGCGGGACGGTCGGCGATCTCGTTGAAGATGGGATAGGGGATCTCCTGGGTGGCGTTCACCGCCGTTCCAGATTCCACATCCCAGACCATCCACCCCCGGGGGGCGGTGCCATCCCAGTCGCCGCCGTCCCACCAGTAGATGAAGCGTCCTTCGGGGCTGATGGATCCGCTCCCTCGGACCTTTTCCGCCACGAGCTCCCGCTCCCCCGTGGCCACGTCCACGAGGTAGAGGTCCACGAACCGGGTGTCCCACGAAATGGTCTGCCGGTAGGGCAGGTCGTCCTGGCCCAGCGCCGTGGCGGCGTTCCCCTCACCGGCCACGGTCACGGAGAGAAGGGTTTCGTCCTCGAGCTGAACCGTCCGGCCCTCGTCCAGGAAGTACACCGCCTCGTACGTTCGCCTCCGTTCGTCCTCCCGGTCCACCAGCTGATGCGGCTGGAGCAGATCGTCGTGCCAGCTCCAGACGTCCAGTTCCACCTTTTCCAGGAGCTCGTCCACCTCCTCGGGCTCGGGCTCGGCCCGGGGGGCGGTTCCGAAAAAGAGCCGTTGTCCGTCATCGGAAAAGCGGAGCGACCCGTGGGGACTGACCCACCAGCCGGCCGGGAGACCCGCCGTCCCTTCCCGGACCACCACTTCGGCCTCGTCCGTCTCGTCCTCTCCCACGTCGGCGAGATACAGGGTCTCACCGATCTCCTTCGCCTCCGAGGTCCATTCGTCTCGGTTGGTGAGGAAGGCCGCCCGTCGTCCCTCTTCGTCTACGGTGAGCTCTCGGTAGACTCCTTCGCCGGTGAGAAGGGCGTGGACGGCCCCGGAGGCCGAGTCCACGCGGTAGACTCCGTCCGCCTCCCCTGCTGCGTCTGAGGCAACGTAAAGGAGGACCGAGCCGTCCCGCGTGAAGCGGTACTCGGTAACGTTAGAGAACTGGCTCTCGGCGCCGGAGATCAGGTTCAGGAGGACCAGGGTCGTTCCCGTCTCCTTCGCCTCCCGTCGGCTCTCAACGGGGGTTTCGTCCTCCGCCTCGGTGGGCTCCGGATCATCCTCCTCCGCCTCACTCTCCTCCTTCAGGCTGTACGCCAGCCACTGGGAGGATTCCTCCGGGATCTGGAAGGAGCGAACCCTTTCCCGGGTCGTCAGGCTCCCGGACGCCAGGTCCAGGATCCCCAGGGAGTCGCCCACCGCCGAAGGATCCTGAGCGTCGGCTCCGTCCTCCTCCTCCATGGGTTCGATGGAGAAGACGGCGAAGCGAGAATCCGGGGTGAAGTGGGCGTCCGTACCCCGGGCGATCTCGTGGGCCTCCCCACCCGAGACGGTGGAGATCATCAGGGTGGCCTCCCCGTCTCCAGGCACCAGCCGGTAGCGGAGCCAATCACCGTCCGGGGAGAGCCCTTGGTTCTGGATCCGGTTCCACCGGTCGTAGTCCTCGTGCTCCAGGGGACGGAGGGCCTCCTGGCCCTCCGCCCCTACCGAAACGGAGAGGAGGCCGAGAAGGGTGAGGAGGATGGGCCGATGCAGGGTCTTCATGGCAGGCTCCCGTGGCGTGGAAGGGCAAGGATCTACCACCAATAGGAGGGTCGGGGTCGAAGGGCAAAGGAAAACGCCATGGACGACTCGAAGGCCGTTGAAGAAGTGCAGGGCGCCACCGTGGCCTTCTCGGTTCGGGTGGGAAACGGACTTCTTGGCCGCGGGGTAGACATCTCGTCCAGCGACCGAGCCCCCATCTCCCCCCGCCGAGGGCCTCGAAAGACCCGTTTCTCCCAGGGGGAACACCACCGGAGGTCCGCACCCCGTGAACCCTGCCCCTACTCTCGGCCCGGCCCGATCTTCCTTGGGCTGGACTCCCCTTATCGCCGCCGTTCTCCTGGCCGTGTCTCTTTCGGGGTGTGCCGTGAACCCCGTTACCGGGCAGCGGCAATTCGTCTTCTTCAGTGAGAGTCAGGAGATCCAGCTGGGCCGGGATGCGGATCGGGACATCGTCCAGAGCCTGGGCGTGTACGAGAGCCCGGAGCTGGAGGAGTTCGTGGAAGAAGTGGGTCGTCGGATGGCCCAGGGTTCGGAACGACCGAACCTTCCGTGGACCTTCCGAGTGCTGGATGATCCCACCGTCAACGCCTTTGCGCTCCCTGGGGGATACATCTACCTGACCCGGGGCATCTTGGCCCACCTGACGTCGGAGGCCGAGGTGGCCGGGATCCTGGGTCACGAGATCGGCCACGTCACCGCTCGGCACGGGGTGGTCCGGGTGAGTCGGGCTCAGTTGGCTCAAGTGGGTCTTGGCGCCGCCACGATCCTGGCCCCGGAGCTTCGACCGTTCGAAGGGATGGTGGGGGCCGGAGTTCAGCTCCTCTTTCTCAGCAACTCCAGGAGCGACGAGCGCCAGGCGGATGAGCTGGGAATCCGGTATATGAACTCAGTAGGGTATGACCCCCGGGAGCTGGCCCAGGTCTTCCGGATGTTGGCTCGAGCCTCCGGGGCACAGGATGGGGATCGGATCCCGGGGTTCCTCTCCACCCACCCCGATCCTCTGGATCGCCGGAACGAGGTGCTGCAGCAGGTGGAGGCGGCGGAGATAGACCTCACGGAAGTGAGGGTGGGGAGGGAATCCTATCTTCGTCTGCTGGAAGGGATGACCTTCGGAAACGACCCCAGGGAGGGATTCTTCAGGAACGGGGTCTTCCACCACCCGGACATGGCGTTTCGGATCACCTTCCCCTCGGGGTGGGGAACGGCCAACGGCCGGACCCAGGTCCAGGGGATGAGTCCCGAGCGGGACGCCGCCCTGCTCCTCACATTGGTGGAGGAGGAGGATCCGAGCCGGGCCCGGGCCTCCTTTCTGAGCCAATCGGGGATGGAGACCCTTCAGCGGGTCGACGATGGGCTTCACGGGCTTCCCGCCGCCGGAGCGGACTTCCGGGCCCGCACCGACGAAGGCGTGCTCCGGGGCCAGGTCCTCTTCGTGAGACACGGAGGTCTGACCTTCCGGATTCTGGGCTACGCGGTGGAGCGTGCGTGGCCAGCTCGTTCTCAAGCCATAGGAGCCGCCCTCCGTTCCTTCCAGGAGGAGACGGACGAAGAGGTGCTGGGGACGGAGACCCGGACCCTGACTCTGGTGGAAACTCCGCGTGCCATGACGGCGGGCGAGTTCCTCCAGGAGTTTCCCTCCAGCGTATCGGACGACACCGTCCTTCAGATCAACCACCTTCAGGCCGGCGACTCGATCCCCGAAGGGACCCTACTCAAGCGGGTGGTGGGTGCACCCCCGGTCTGAGAAGAGCGCGTCACATCCCTTCCTGGTCCGATTCTTGAGTTGTACTCCTACGTGCGAGCCACGACCACTGCCGAATCGGCAGACGCCGGTTTCCGCAGGGGGCAGGGCTAACGGGATCATCCACGTAGGACCGATACGAGGGAACGGACGACATGGCCAGTTTGGATCGATTGACGGTGAAGGCCGGGGAGGCCCTCCAGACCGCAGCCCGGGGCGCCCGGGAGGCGGGACATCCGGAGGTGGCTGGAGTGCATCTCCTCTCCGCACTTCTGGAACAGGAGGAGGGAATCGTCACACCCGTCCTCAAGCGGGCCGGCGTGTCCATCCCGGGGCTTCGGGACGAAGTGACCCGGGCGCTGGGGCGGTATGGCCGGGTGGAGGGCGGAGGCGATCCCACCCTCGCCCGGGATCTTCGCAGCGCTCTCGAAAAGGCGGAGGAGGAAGCCCGGGGGCTAGGCGACGAGTACATCTCCACCGAACACCTCCTTCTGGGCCTCCTTGCCGGGAAGGACGATGCCGCTCGGGCTCTGAAGGATGCCGGGGCCACCCGGGAGGTGGTGTCCCAGGCCCTGGAACAAACCCGAGGCAGCCACAGGGTCACGGACCAGAATCCCGAGGACAAGTACCAGGCTCTGGAGAAGTACTCCCGGGATCTCACAGAGCTGGCGCGGTCCGGGAAGTTGGATCCCGTCATCGGCCGGGATGAGGAGATCCGGAGGGTCATCAAGGTCCTGGGCCGTCGCACCAAGAACAACCCGGTGCTCATCGGGGAGCCGGGGGTGGGGAAGACCGCCATCGTGGAGGGATTGGCTCAGCGGATCGTGGCCGGGGACGTCCCCAGCTCCCTCCAGGAAAAGAGGCTCGTCGCCTTGGACATTTCCGCCATGCTGGCGGGGGCCAAGTACCGGGGGGAGTTCGAGGAGCGGATGAAGGCGGTCCTCAAGGAGCTGGCCGATTCCGAAGGGCTCTACGTCGTCTTCATCGACGAGCTCCACACGATTGTGGGGGCTGGAGCCGCCGAAGGGGCGGTGGATGCAGGGAACATGCTCAAACCCATGCTCGCCCGGGGTGAGCTCCGGATGGTTGGGGCCACCACGCTGGACGAATACCGCAAACACATCGAAAAGGACGCGGCCTTGGAGCGCCGCTTCCAGCCCGTCTTCGTGGCGCCTCGCTCGGTGGACGACGCCGTGGCCATCCTCCGGGGCCTCAAGGAGCGCTACGAGGTCCATCACGGGGTCCGGATCCGAGATGACGCGCTGGTGGCCGCGGCTCGCCTCTCGGACCGCTACATCGGGGGGCGGTTCCTCCCGGACAAGGCCATCGATCTCATGGACGAGGCCGCCAGTCGCCTCCGGATCGAGATCGACTCTTTGCCTCAGGAGATCGATGAGGTAGAGCGGCGGATCACCCAACTCGAAATCGAGAAGCAGGCGTTGTCCGGGGAGGAGGACCGCTCGGCCCTGGATCGGCGGGAGGCCATCGAGGAGGAGCTGGCCGACTTGAAGGAGCGGAGCTCCGGCATGAAGGCGGAGTGGCAGGCGGAAAAGGACGCCATCGTCCGCATTCAGCAGTTGAAGGAGCGCATCGACGAGCTCAGAAGTGAGGCGGATCGGGCAACCCGCACCGGCGATCTGCAGCGGGCCGCGGAGCTCCAGTACGGGGAGATTCCCCGGAGGGAACAGGAGGCGGTAGAGGCCGAGGCGGAGTTGGCCGAGTTGCAGGAGGACGGAAAGTTCCTCCGGGAGGAGGTGGACGCCGACGACGTGGCCGCCGTGGTCGCCGAGTGGACGGGGATTCCCGTCTCTCGCCTCCTGGCCTCGGAGCGGGAAAGGCTGACCAATCTCGAGTCACTTCTCGAGGAGCGCGTGGTAGGTCAGCGCGAGGCCGTGGAGAGCGTGTCCAACGCCGTCCGCCGTGCCCGGGCGGGCCTACAGGATCCCAACCGGCCCGTGGGCTCATTCATCTTTCTCGGGCCCACCGGGGTGGGGAAGACGGAGACGGCCCGGGCCCTCTCCCAGTTCCTCTTCGACGACGAGCGGGCAATGGTCCGATTGGACATGTCCGAATACATGGAAAAGCACGCCGTGGCCCGACTCATCGGGGCGCCTCCCGGCTACGTGGGATACGAGGAGGGGGGCCAGCTCACCGAAGCGGTTCGGAGGAGGCCCCACGCCGTGGTTCTCTTCGACGAGATCGAAAAGGCCCACCCCGAGGTCTTCAACGCCCTGCTCCAGATCCTGGATGACGGACGTCTCACGGACGCCCAGGGCCGGACCGTGGACTTCCGTAACTCCGTCATCATCATGACCTCCAACGTGGGCAGCCAGCTCATTCTGGAGGAGACGGGTCGGACGGAGTGGGATGAGCTCGCCGAGCGTGTCCGGAAAGAGCTGCATGGCCACTTCCGCCCCGAGTTTCTGAACCGGATCGACGACATCATCCTCTTCCGTCCCCTGGGTCGGGAGGAGCTGGCGAAGATCGTGGGTCTCCAGGTGGACCGGGTGGACGAGCTGGCCCGGGAGCTGGGAGTGGAGCTGGAGGTGACGCCGGAGGCCAGGGCGCGAATCGCCGAGGCGGGCTACGACCCGGTCTTCGGGGCGCGTCCCCTGAAGCGGGCGATCCAGCGACTGGTTCAGAACCCATTGGCCCTGGCGCTTCTGGATCGCGAGGTTCCGGAGGGGACTCGGGTTCGGGTCGTGGCGGAGCCGGATGGGGAGGGTCTGGGGTTCGAGTTCATCGAGCCGGTGGAGGCGGAGGCGACGGAGGAACCGGAACACGAGCCCGTGGGATGAGTCGGCGGTTTCCTTGACTCCGCCGGGTCGCCCACGTACCCTCGCTCCAACCGGAGCCGTCGCTCTCCGGTTGTGGACGAAGCGTCACCGATCCAGCACCGGGAGATCCCCGCCCAATGATAGGAATTCGGGCCCTGCTCGCAGCCGCTGTTCTGGGGCTCGTCCTCTCCGGTTGCGCCGGTTCGTCCGGAGTCCAGTCCGGACAGATGGCCGCCACGGCCCCCATGCTTTCCGTGGAGCGGTTTCTCCACGCGGCAAACGGCCAGGATCTGGAGGCCATGGCCCGGATCTTCGGGACCCGCTCCGGCCCCATGCAAGAGGAGCAGGGAAACCCCGTCAGTTGCGGGTTCCGGCGCCTCGGATCATGGATCGGGCTCTCCGCTCGATGCATGCGGCGGGAGCAGATCGAGCTCCGGATGAACGCCATCGCCATGATCCTCCGGCACGATGACTTCGAGATCCTCTCGGAGAGCAGGGTGCCGGGCCGGCGACACCCCACCATCCGCATCGGGGTGACGCTGGTCCAGGGCGAGCGGCGCTACCCCGACGTCCCGTTCCTGGTGGTGGAGTCCTCGCAGGGTCGATGGCTTGTGGAGGAGATCGGTCTGGAGCGCATCACCACGGGTCGTTGAGCCGGACTCAGCCGCCCACGAGCTCTACCAGGACGCCACCCGTGGATCGGGGATGTAGGAATGCCACCTGGTGTCCCCCTGCGCCCCGGCGGGGTGTGCGGTCCACCAGCTCCAGTCCTTCCGATGCGAGCCGCTCCAGCTCCGCCGCCACCTCGGGTACCTCGAAGGCCACATGGTGCAGACCGGGGCCGTTCCGGTGCAGGAACCGGGCCACGGTGCCTTCCGGGTCCGTGGGCTCCAGGAGCTCCACCTCTCCTACGAAGGCGACACGGACTCCTTGATCCGGAATCTCCTCCACCGGGGAACAGGACCGGCCGGTAAGGAGTTCAAAGAGGGGAGCCGCCGACTCGATGGACTCCACGGCCACGGCCACATGGTGAAACGGTCGGGTGGATGAATCGGGCATGGTTGATGATCCCGCCATGGACGGCTTCTCCAGGTGAAAAAATCCTGAACACGAACCCAGCTCGGCTGTGCGGGTGTAGCTACCCACCACATCCGAAGAGCAATAGACAAGGAGACGAGGCATGGCGGAAGGCGGACAGGTCATGGAGGTGACGGACGGGACCTTCGTGGATCAGATCGAACAGTCGGACGGACTGGCCATCGTGGACTTCTGGGCCGAGTGGTGTGGACCCTGCCGTATCGTGGGTCCCATCGTGGATCAGTTGGCTCAAGACTACGCGGACCAGGGCGTCCGGGTCGGGAAGGTGGATGTGGATCAGAATCCGGAAACCGCCAGCCGCTTCGGTATCCGATCCATCCCCAGCATTCTCTTCTTCAAGGACGGACAGCTTGTGGACACCGTGGTGGGTGCCGTGCCCAAAGCCCACCTGGAGCAGAAGGTGCAAGAGCACCTCTAGGCGTCGTTCCGCCGCTCCGGACCCGGGGCGGCGGCCTCCGTCTCTATGGGGACCCTCTATCTGGTGAGTACCCCCATCGGCAATCTGGGGGATCTCAGCGTCCGGGCCGGCCAGGTCCTGGGCGGTGTGGATCTCGTCCTGGCGGAGGACACGCGACGGAGCCGTGTCCTTCTGGATCACTTGGGCGTGACGCCCCCGATGGTCTCCCTCCATGAGCACAACGAGGAGGGCCGAAAGGGGGAAGTGCTGAAGCGCCTTCGGCGCGGAGATGAGCTGGCGCTGGTGACGGATGCTGGTACGCCTCTCGTCTCCGATCCCGGGAGACGCCTGGTGTACGCGGCCATCCAGGACGGTCATCGAGTCGTCCCCATCCCGGGGCCCTCTGCGGTCCTGGCCGCCCTTGTAGCCTCCGGGCTCCCGGCGGATCGATTCACCTTCCTGGGGTTCCCACCGCGGAAGGGGCCGGAACGGAGAGAGTTCCTGGCCCGTATGGGGGAGGCCGAAGGGACGGTGGTCCTGTTCGAGTCTCCGGAACGACTGCACGCCCTGCTGGAGGCGCTGGGAAATGGGTCGTCCTGGAGCCGACGGGTGGCCGTGGCCAGAGAGCTGACCAAGGTTCATGAGGAGTTCTTCCGCGGAACCTTGGAGGAGGCGGTTCGATATTACGAGCAAAGCCCTCCCAGGGGAGAAGTGACCCTGGTGGTGGAAGGGGCGTCTCCTGCGTCTTCGGAGGAGGATCCCGAGGATGTAGATGAGGAGGCGATCCGCGCCCTGGCTCGCTCGGCTCTGGATCGGGGGCTTCGCCCCTCCCAGGTGGCCCGGGATGTGGCCCGCCGACTTCATGCGCCCCGAAACGCCGTATACCGAATCGTCCAGTCCCTCGAGCCCTGAGGCGCACGCCGGATCATGTGGGTCTATGCGCTGGTTCTGACCCTCGCTGTAAGCGCCCCCGACACCGGGGAGGCCCTGGGTGCGTCAGGACCTTCCGGGGATCCCGAGCTGTTCACCATCGGACGGCTGGAGTACGGCGGGGGAGGGGACTGGTACGCCAATCCTTCCTCGCTCCCGAACCTCCTGGAGGCCATCCGGGAGCGCACCGGCCTACAGGTGGCGGACCGGGAAGTGGTGGTCTCTCCACTGGATCCCAGGCTCCCGGACATCCCCTTCATCCACATGACGGGGCACGGCAACGTGGAGTTCACCCCGCCTGAGCAGGAGGCGTTGCGGGAATATCTCCTGGCCGGAGGATTCCTTCACGCCGACGACAACTACGGGATGGACGAGGCGTTCCGCCGGGAAATGGCCGCCCTCTTCCCTGACCGGGAAATGGTGGAGTTGCCCCCGGATCACCCCGTGTTCCACAACTTCTACTCCTTTCCGGAGGGGATTCCGAAGATCCACGAACACGATGGGCACCCACCTCAGGCCTTCGGGATCTTCGATGGGGGGAGGCTCATGGTTCTGTACAGCTACGAGACGGACCTGGGGAACGGCTGGGAGGATGAGGAGGTTCACGGCAACCCGCCGGAGGTCAGGGAAGAGGCGCTGCAGATGGGTGTGAACCTCTTCCTCTACGCCCTGGGGCAGGTGGCGCCGTGACGAGCTCGAGACCGGAGGGTCGGGGGCGGGGCGCGGGGCCTGAGGCCCCGTCGGGGGTTGGAGAGCTGGTTCGCTCCGTTCGTCTCCGCTTGGTGCGTACCGGCGGGTTGGCCGTGTTGTCCTGGTGGGCCGCGCTGACCTGTGCGGTCCTGGTTCTGGCCTGGTTCCTGGCGGGTCCCACGGGTTGGGAGCAGGGGGCCCGGGCGCCATTGGTCCTCCTGACGGTCCTCATTCTCGGGGCGGGGGCCGGGGCGATTGCCTTCCTACGGGCCCGAACCGGCGTCATGGGGGAGGACTCGGTGGTGCGTCGTCTGGAGGAGAGCCGGGGGTTGCCGTCGGGACTCCTCCGGGGCTCGCTGGAGCTCACTCGCGAGGGAGCGGACTCCCAGGGGGTTCGCAAGAGACCACCTCCCTCCCCGTCCCTGGTCCGGGAGGCGGAGAGGGCCGTCCTGGCTCGTGCAGGGGCCGCCGAGCTCCCAGTGGGGCCCCTGGAGCTCGGCCTTCGCCGGGCCGCGAGATGGGGAGGGGGAATCTTTTCTGCGGCAGCGGTCCTGGTCCTGGTCCTCCTGGTGGCCTCACCGGACCGAGCGTTCAGGGCCTGGTCCGGCCTGGGAGGCTCCATCCAACTCCTGGCTGCATCCCCCTTCCCTCCCCTCCAGGTGGAGCCCGGCTCCGTGGACGTCCCCAGGGGCGACGGACTGGACGTGCGCGTCACCGCCGGCCCGCGCCAGCAGGTGCATCTGCACCTCCACCGGGCGGGAGACGTGCCGGTTACCGACACGATCCAGGTATCCCAGGGTGTGGCGGAGGGAGTGATCGGGGAGGTCCGGGGCCCTCTCGAGTACTGGGTCTCGGCGCCGGACGGGGACCGGACGGAGCGCTTCTCGGTGACGCCCCTGGATCCGGTTTTCCTGTCGGACCTGAGGGTGGAGGTGACGTTCCCGCCCCACACGGATCTGGCTCCGGAGGAACACCGGGGAGAGATTCCGCCCCTGGCCGTTCCTGAGGGAAGCCGGCTCCGAATCGAGGGGACGGCGAGCCGGGACCTGGCCTCAGCGGCGCTCCGGACCCCAGGAGAAGAGGGGGGGGTCGAGCTGGAGGTATCGCAGCGCTCCCTTCGGGGGGAGTGGGTCCCGGAGACCTCCGGACGGTATTCGTGGGCCCTCACCGACGACGAGGGGGGAGGGTTAGCTCCTGAGGGGTTGCCCGGTCTGGACCTCACCCTGGTTCCGGACTCAGTGCCGGAGGTGGAGCTCCTCTATCCCGCCCGGGACACCATCGTGCCCCTCTCCCGGCGCCAGCCGCTCATGGTGGAGGCCCGGGACGACTTCGGGTTGGAGCGTCTCGAAGTGGTGGCGTACGTGGAAGGTCGAGAGGGGGATGACGATGACGTCAGAACCTCGGGGCTGGAGCTGGAAGGGACCCGGTCCGCCACCCTGCGTTCCGTCCTGGACCTGACGGACTGGGACCTCATCCGAGGGGACGTGGTGCGGTACTTCGCCCGGGCGGTGGACAACCACCCGTCGGCTCAGGAGTCCAGGACCCGAGAATTCCTCCTTCGGGTTCCCGGGACTGCGGAATTGGGTTCGGAAGCCTCCCGCCGACTCCAGGAAGCTTCGGAGAGGGTGGAGGACCTGGCCGGTCAGGCCCGGGATCTGGAGGAAGAGAACCGAAATCTCTCCCGCCAGACCCGGGAGGTTCGGGAGTCCTCGGGACAGGCGACTCCTGGTCGAGGCCGACCTCCCCAGGAAGGAGCCGACGAGGACGGTCTGGACTTCGGAACCCGTCAGGACCTCCAGCGGAGCTTGGATCGCCATGAGGGAATGGTGGACGAAGTGGACGAGCTCCGCCGGGAGCTGGAAGCGCTCTCCCAGGAGCTCCGGGAGTCGGGCCTGGCGGATCCCGACCTGCAGCGGGACCTTCGGGAGCTGCAGGAGCTCATGGGGGACCTGGCCTCCCCGGAGCTTCGCGAACGGCTGGGAGAGCTGGGCCACGCCCTGGAGGACGGGGACCTGGAGGGGGTTCGGGAAGCGCTTCAGGAGCTGATGGAGGATCAGAGTCGAGTGCGGGAGGGGCTGGAGGAGTCCCTGGACCGGTTCCGAAGGGCGGCGGTTGAGCAGGAGCTACGGGCCACAGAGGAAGAGGTCCGCGACCTGGCCCGGGAGGAGCGCCTCCTGGCCCAGAACTTCGAGGAGGGAGTGGATCCCCAGGAGGGAGCCCGCCGGCAGGAGGCGCTGGGGGAGAGGACCGAGGCGCTGGAAGAGCGCTTCGAGGCGCTGGCCGAGCGCATGGAGGCGCTGGGGGACGAACAAGCTGCCGAGGCGGCTCGGGGTTCGGCTGAGGATGCCTCCGAGGTGCGGTCCTCCATGGCCGAGGCGGGGGCCGCGGCGGAGGCGGGGGACCTGGAGGCCGCGGCGGTGGGTGCCGGCGAGGCCGCCGACGGCCTGGAGCAGCTCCTGGAGGAGCTTCAGGACTTCCAGGAGGAGTTCGCGGAAGAGTTTCGCCAGGAGCTTCAACGGGCCCTCTCCCGGTTGGCCCACGATGCGCTGGGATTGGCCCGGGGCCAGGCCGCGCTCCGTGAGGATCTTCCCCCTGGTGGGACCGGGGATCGGGACGACCTCAGGGCCCGTGAGGCTGCGGTCCTGCAGGGGGTCAGAAACCTGGCGGCGGATCTGGCTTTCTCCACCCGGATGGCACCGGAAGTCTCCCGTCGGATGGGGCCGGCCATCGGAGAGGCCATGGACGCGGTGGAGGCCGCCGTGGAAGCCATGGGACCTCGTCGCCTCGCCGGCCCCTCACCCCAGGAAGCCACTGCCCGCACGCACGAGGCGTTGAACCGTGTCGCGTTCGAGGCTCTTCAGCGAGCCGAAGAAATGGCGGCGGACGGACCTTCGGGAGCCATGGAGTCCCTGTTGGAGGAGCTGGAGAGCCTGGCCCAGGAGCAGGGACAGCTCCAGCAGGAGGGCCAGAGCCTCCTGCCCATGGATATGACCCCGGAAGCCCTCATGGAAGCGCTTCAGGAGTTGGCCCAGGGGCAGGGGGACATTGCCGGCGGACTGGACGAGCTGGCGCAGCGGCCGGGCGGAGAACGGGACGACGTCCTGGGAGACCTCGACGAATTCGCCCAGGAGGCCCGGGACCTGGCGCAGGAGCTCGAGGCGGGCCGCCTGGATGCGGAAACGCTGGAGCGGCAGGAGCGCCTCTTCCAGCGACTGTTGGATGCGGGGCGGACGCTGGAGAGGGATGAGCCCGGGGAGGACCGGGAGGGGACCACGGCAGAGGAAGTGGAGCGCCCGGAGGTGGAGGCGCTACCTCCCGAGCTTCTGGACGGTATGCGCTTCCGACTCCCGTCGGCGCAGGAGTTGGAGGCCCTCACCCCTGCCCAGCGGCGGTTGGTCCTCCAGTACTTCGAACGCCTGAACCGAACCCCTGCGGGAGGGGGAAGTCCTTCCGGGGGGGATGGGCCGCCTGGAGGTGGAGGATGAGGGTCGCGGGCGGGATCGTACTGGTGGCGGGACTCCTGCTGACACCGCTCCAGGGCGCGGGGCAGGCCCCTCCGTCCCTGCCTTCCGACACCACGCCTCCCCTGGAGCGGGCTCTGGAGCTGTTAGGAGGGGAGGACCCCCTGGAGGCGAGGGCTCCTTTGCTGGAAGCCGTGCCCCAGGAGTCGGGGCTTCGTCGAACGGCGCTCCTCCACCTCGTCTCGGTCCTGGACCGGGTGGAAGGGCCCGCCCGGGGGCATGTGGCCCGGGCGTTCCTCCTCTCTGAGGAGGGAGCACCGGAGGAGGCACACGAGGCGTTGATGGGGAGCCTGGACGAGGTCCGGGACGAGGACCGAGTGGCGGTGCTGGCGTTGGCCGCCTTCGTGGCCGACGGGTTCGACCCCGCCCGTGCCGAGGAGCACCGGAGCTGGATCGTGGAGGAACGTCCGGAGGCTCTCGAGGCCCCGGAGGCCGCCCTCCTTCTGGCCAGGTACCGGGCTCCCAGGATGTCGCTTCTGGAGGAGACGGCGGAACATGTGGCGGAGGTCCTGACCCAGAGGCCCGACCACCCCATGGCGCCGGAGCTCCGCCGAGAGTTGGAACGGATTCAGCGGCTATTGCAGGATTCTGGAGGAGGGAGGTGATGGTGAGTTTGTCTCGCACGCTTCTCGTATTTTCGGCGCTTCTCCTCGTCCTCGGAGCCGGGCCGCTGGCGGCCCAGCACCTGCTGGTGCCCATGGACCGCACCCAATCGGACCACCTGAGGGCCTACGGGCTGGCGTACTGGCTCCTGGAGCGGGAAGAGGAGGCGGAGTGGCTCCTGAACTACCGTGACGGCTCGTTCCTCCTCCCGGACCTCCAGGAGGTTCGGCGGGAGGCGGCGGTGCGGGGGGTTCGCTACGAAGAGAAGGACGCGGCGGACGTGGCCCGGATCCGGAGCACCATCGAAAGCTCGAACATGGAGGCGATCCTTCTGGAGACGGCCCCGCGCATCGCCATATACACTCCACCCCACACCTCCCCGTGGGATGACGCCGTGACGTTGGCGCTGAGCTACGCGGGAATC
Organism: Gemmatimonadota bacterium; assembly: GCA_007127575.1. Lineage (GTDB taxonomy): Bacteria > Gemmatimonadota > Gemmatimonadetes > Longimicrobiales > Gaopeijiaceae > SKZC01. The sequence continues at coordinate 1,896 of SKZC01000298.1, read as the reverse complement.
CCCTACGAGACGATCTGGGACCCCGAAGTCCTCACCGGAGAACTCTCCGAATTCGACTGGCTTCACCTCCACCACGAGGACTTCACCGGCCAGTATTCCAAGTTCTTCACCAGCTACGCAGGGGCTACCTGGTTCCGGGAGGAAGTGCGGCGGAACGAGGAGGTGGCCGACGCCTTCGGCTTTCCGAACGTGCCGGAGCTGAAGAAGGCGGTGGCCTGGGAGATCCGGGAGTACGTGGAGGCCGGCGGGTTCCTCTTCGCCATGTGCTCCGCCACGGAGACCATCGATTTGGCTCTGGCGGCCGGGGACGCGAACATCGCCGCCTCGTTCTCCAGCGGGATGTCTCCGGAACCCGAGGTCTCCAGCCGGATGGATTGGTCCAGGGCCTTCGCCTTCCAGGGCGGACAAGTCCAGACCGCCTCCACGGTGAACGCCTTTTCGGACATCGACAGCCACCAGGTCAACACCCAGTGGCGAGAATCCCTGGGTTACTTCACCCTTTTCGAGTTCAGTGCGAAGATCGATCCCGTTCCCTCCATGCTGGTGCAGAACCACGAGGACGTGATCCCCGACTTCTACGGACTCACCACCGCCTTCCAGAGCGATCGCCTGAAGCCGGGAGTCACGGTTCTGGCACAGGAGGGACCCTGGGCCAAGTACATCCACGGCACCCTGGGCGAAGGCACCTGGACCTTCTACGGCGGGCATGACCCGGAGGACCCGGAACACCAGATCGGAGACGCCCCCACCGACCTCAGTCTCCATCCCAACTCCCCGGGCTACCGCCTCATCCTGAACAACGTCCTCTTCCCGGCGGCCCGGCCGGAGCCGCAGAAGACCTGAGCGAGGCTCCCCCGTCCCTTCGGCTGGCCCCTGAGGCCACCGAGCACGTCCGCCGCGAGATCCGACGTGCCGGCGGGCGGGAGGTGTGCTTCCTGGCCTGGGTGGATCCCGGCGGCTGGGTGCGAGAGCCCAGGGCCGTGGCCCGGGGCAACCGGAGCGCTGTGGTGGCCGCCGTGGAGGACGAGGTGGCCCGACGTCGAAGGGGCGGCTCGGAAGAGGTGGATCCTACCCGCCGAACCGTGGTCCTTCACAACCATCCGTCGGGGGAGCTGGAGCCTTCCGAGGCCGACCTGTCGGTAGCCGCCCGGTTACACGGAGAGGGGGTGGGGTCGGCCATCGTGGACAACGAAGCCTCCCGCCTGTACGTGGTGGTGGAGCCACCTCAGCCCCGGGTCGTGGAGCATCTGGATCCGGAGGAAGTGGACCGCCTCCTGGCGCCGGGAGGGTCGCTGGCGGACCTGCACCGGGGCTACGAGGATCGCCCGGGGCAGCGGGCCATGGCCCGGATGGTGACCGAACGGTACAACCAGGGTGGGGTGGCCTTGGTGGAGGCAGGCACCGGGACGGGGAAGTCCCTGGCGTATCTGGTTCCGGCCGCGCTCTGGGCTCTGGCCAACGGTGAGCGGTCCGTGGTCTCCACGAACACCATCAACCTCCAGGAGCAGCTCGTGGGGAAGGACCTGCCCCTCCTGGAACGGCTCCTGGGCCGGGAGGTGCAGTGGTCCCTGGTGAAGGGGCGGGGGAATTACATCTCCATTCGCAGGGCGAGGTTGGCCGCAGCGTCTGCCGGCTCCCTCTTCGAGGACGACCGGAGCGATGAGCTCCGCTCACTGTTGGCCTGGTTGGAGGCCACGGAAGACGGCTCCCTCTCGGATCTCGCCAGCCGTCCCTCCGATGAGGTCTGGGAAGAGGTCCGCAGCGATTCCGACATCTGCCTCCGCACCCGCTGTCCCCACTTTCAGGCGTGCTTCTACCAGAGGGCCCGCAGGGAGGCTTCGGGAGCGGACCTTCTGGTGGTGAACCACCACCTCCTCTTCTCCGACGTGGCTCTCC
>SKZC01000124.1 GCA_007127575.1 Gemmatimonadota bacterium | reverse complement strand
CTCTGGGTCGTTGCCAGAAGGGAGCCCCGGGTTCCGAGGCGAAGCGTCCGGCCCGGCGGTGTGACACTCACCAGTCGGACTGCAAACCGTCGATGATGCTCTGCACCAAGCGCTGGATGGCCACCTCCCGTCCCTGATCCTCGGACTGGGAGCCCTCCAGGTACTCGCCCTGAGCGCTCAACGAGGTGGCATCCCACAGAATCACGTTCTCCTGGACGTCCACCACCTCCACCGCCACGACGATGGTGACTTGCCGCTCCAGGACATTGACCCGCCCGGGCTCCTCCCCTGGCCGGAAGAGGGGCGCTTCGTCGTCGTAGCGTCGGATCGTCCCCCGGACCACCACGTCCGCCACACCCTCCCCTGCCGTCTGCACCCCGAAGGAGTTGGGCAGTCGGTCCAGCAAGGAGCGATGCACCTCGTCGGTGAGCTCGAAGCGCCCGGTGTCGTTGTCGAAGGGGATCACGGCCATCGACCCTACATGTGGCGGGAGGCCGCTACCGGCGCGGAACGTGTAGTTACACGCCGAGAGGACCGCCCCCGCACCCACGAGGAGCGAGAGGCTAGCGCCCAGGATCCCAAATGTCCGGCGGAAAGGCTTCCACATGCTCCATGGTATCCAGCGTGATCCGTAGCTCTCGACGTTCCGCCAGGTGGCGGTAGGTGGAGACGGCGGGGAACCGAGAGTCGTGTCCTCCCTCCACCCGTACCTCCTCCTCCAAGCGTCCGTTCCGAAGGAGGTCGATCCGGTCGACCCGCCCGTCCCGAACGTGGAACCGGGCCTCCTGCCCGCCGGGATAGCGGTAGGTGATTCGCGTCGTGCCGTCGTCCGCCGCAGACGCCCCCTGGAGGTTGGCGCTCCGCCCGGGTCGAAAGACCCCAAGGGCTCCCCAGAACAGGGCTGGGGGCGGCATGGGACCCACTTCCCCCCGGGCGCTTCGGAGCTCATCGTCTACCAAAGCCGCTGCGCCCACGCTCTCGCCTCCGCCGGTGAAGAGGTCCAATCGCGCCCGGTCCGGGGCCTCGATGCGGGCCACCCCTCGGCCCTGGAAGCGCGCATCGGGCTCGGAGGCGTTCCAATCGAAGATGAGTCGGTAGGCGCCGTCCAGGGCAGTGGTCCTCTCCGCCCTCAGAACGGCCTGTTCCGCATCCACGGCGGGCATGGCCGGGGGAGGCGGAGTCGACGCGCACCCTACAAGGAACGAGACGGCCACGAGCATGGACGCACCGAGGCCCGTACCGTTCCCCACGGACCCCGCCGTACTTGGCAACGATCCCCGTACCTGCTTGGGCTCCATCGTCCTCCTCGAAGGCTTTGTGGGATGCGCCGGATGAGGTCTCCGGCGCACGTTGGGGTACGTCCCAAAAACTCTTACCGGCAGAAAGCTAACGAAGGTCCCGGTTCGCTCCCACCGCCACCTACCGCATCCAAGGTTCCACGGGTACCTTCGCATCCATGTCCAAGGAACGCGTCTATGTGGCCAGCGACATGCACCTGGCGGCCGGAAGCTCCGAACGGGAGCGGACTCTCTGCACGTGGCTCCGATACGCCGGAGAGCGGAGTGGGGAGATCGTTCTCAACGGCGACGTCTTCGACTTCTGGTTCGAGTACGGAACCGTGATCCCACGCGGTCACACTCGACTGTTGGGCACGTTGGCGGAGTTGGTGGACGGGGGGGTGAAGGTCCGGATGGTGGGAGGGAACCACGATTGGTGGGGTGGAAGCTTCTTGACCCAGGAAGTGGGGGTGACCTTCCACCAGGAGCCGGTGAAGGTCACCCTGGCCGGCCACAGGGCGCTCCTGGCCCACGGCGACGGGCTGGGAGCCGGAGACCGTGGGTACCGGCTCCTCCAGGCCGTGATTCGACATCCGGCGGCATCCTTCCTCTTCCGGTGGCTGCATCCCGACGTAGGGGCCGCACTCGCCCGAGCCGTTTCCCGCACCGAGCATCGCGAAGAGCGCCCGAGCCCGAAGCAGCAAGCCCGAATCCAGGCCCTGGCGAACTGGGCTCGGACGCGCCTCCAGGAAGATGAGGACCTGGACCTCGTCCTCCTGGGTCACACCCATGTGCCCACCCTCGAAGAAGTGCGGCCCGGGGGCTACTACGTGAACTCGGGGGACTGGCTCCGCCATCGATCCTTCGTGGTTCTGGACCCGGGCGCCCCACCCCGGCTACTGAGGTGGCGGGAGGAGTCAGCGGGGGTGGAAGAGGTGGTCGGGTAGCGACACCCCCACCTCCATTCGCCCCAGGGCGTCTCCGGGAGCCACCTGGACGCTCAGGGGCTCGGGAAACTCCATGAGGTGCGCCGAAACGAACGCATCGGCGGAGATCAGGAAGAGGAGGAAGACGGAGAGGGCCGTCCAGTCCTCCACCTGTTGCGACCGGGTCTCCTCGAGCTCCCTTCTCTCCACGACCCGGGGATCGGCTTCCACCCCGTCTCGAAGCTCCACGGGGTCGGTGACACCGGCCTCCCGGAGCCGGGCCTCGGCCGCGACCCTCTCGGCACGCCGCATCTCCCGCGCGGCGCCCCGGAGGCCATGGCTATGGAACACCATCCAGAGGGAAGCTCCCTGGGCCAGAAAGTAGATCCCCCCTCGCCCCTGAGCCCCCACTGCGGCGTGGCCCCAGCCGGGGACGATCATGGACCGGATGAAGGCCCCGCGCGGGGTGATCCGGTCCTCATCCTCCGTAGCGGAGGCCTCCTCCACCTCCCCACCGCCCGGAGTCACTTCGGGGAAAGGGAGGTCCTGGCCCGAGAGGACTCCCGGGGCCGACGCCAGAGCCCACACGACCCATCCCCAGCGAACGATCCCTCCACTCATGGCACCTCTGGCTCCCCCTCTGCACCGTCCGTTCCGTTCAACACCACAGGGAGGCAGCGCGGCCGGCTTTCAAGCTCGATGGCCTGGGCGCGGAACGGCCCCAGCTCCCCGTCCATCTCGAAGTCCAGGGACCGGTCATCCGACGCCTGAATCCGCATCTTGCGGGCTCGCCGCAGCTGGATCTCGCTGGCCCCTGCATGCCGCCCCCGGAGGACCTTGGGGAGGTTGCGAGCGATAGCCCACGGCCCCATGGAGCGTACGAAACACAGGTCGAGCCGGTCGTCCCGAGGGGTGGCTCCGGGGCAGAGGAGGATCCCTCCCCCTACCGACGGACCCACCGTGACCGCACCCAAGAGTCCCGGCCCTTCGATCACCTCCACCTCCTCGTCCTCGTGGCCCATCAGCTCCACCCGGAGGGGGATGGGCCGGAACGCCACGAGGGCCGAAGTCAAGGCCGCCAGGTACTGCAGCCCCCCCGGCAGCCGCTTGTAGGTCGTCCTCCGCCTTAGCACCTCCACATCCACCCCCACGCCGAAGAGGTTCACGAAGTACCGGCTCCGCCCATCCCAGCGGGCGCACCCCACATCGAACTCCACGGTTCGTCCGTTCTCCAGCAGGTCCATGGCTCCGGACACGCTCCCGTGGTAGTCCAGCATCCGATGGAAGTCGTTTCCAGTTCCGACGGGAAGGAGCACTACGGGTGGGATGGGGGCGGAGGCCTCGGGTTCAAGGAGGCCGTTGACCGCCTCGTGGAGCGTTCCGTCACCACCCACGACCATGATCCTCTCCACCGCTTGAGAGCGGGCTAAGCGGGCCAGATCTTCGGCGTGCCCCGGCTCCTCTGTGAGACAGAGGGTGTACGGATGGCGGCGCTCGTCCAACGCCTGGCGAAGCCGATCCTCCATCGCCGCGGCCCTCCCACCTGAGGAGGTGGGGTTGAGGATGACGAGGAGGGAACGCAAGATGGGGTCGTGGCCGAGAGGTTGGATGGAGGCCGGGCCCCGCCGGGTCCGACGGCCTCCTAGGATAGGCCCCTCCCGCCACCCAGGCAACGATGCAGGTGCGGAGGCGATCCGGGCTCCGGACGGAGGAAGAACGGTCTTCCCACCCGGAAGGCGTGGAACTTGCGGTCGCTCGGCCATCTAAACCGAATGGCACCACCGAAATTCCAACTCCCAACCCCGACGATCATGGCTAACTTCGAAATTCCCGTGAGCACATACATGTCCACTCCCATCGTCGCGATCCGGTCCAAGGATTCCCTGACGGCCGCCCGACGGAGCCTGGCGGACCATGACGTCTCCGCCCTCCCGGTTGTCGACGAAAAGGACCGGGTGGTGGGCGTGATCTCCCGCACGGACCTCCTCCGGGTCGGGCGCCGGGATGCCGGCTCCCGCCAGGGCTCTCCACTCCTCACCCTCCCCGACCGAAAGGTGGCGGACGATATGACCCAAAACGTGGCAGTAGTACCCAGCCACACCTCGCTGGCCGAGACGGCCAAGAAAATGGTACAGGAGCGGATTCACCGGGTCGTGGTGACGGAGGGCGATGTGCCTGTGGGCGTCCTGAGCACGTTGGACCTGATGCGGGTGATTCGGGACAAGCGGGTGAACTACCCCATTTCGGACATCATGTCGTCGCCCCTCTTCACCGTGCGGGCCTCCGAGCCCCTCTCCCTGGCCACGGACCGCCTGGCCAAAGCCCGCGTGACAGGACTGGTGGTGGTGGATGAGGACTGGCCGGTGGGGGTCTTCACTCAGGAGGAGGCTCTGGATGCCGGCTCCCTTCCCCGGGACACCCCCGTGGAAGAGGCCATGAGTCCGGCGATCCTCATCCTAGACGCGAGAACGCCGGTTCACCGGGCGGCTGCTCAGGCCGGAGCGCTGCACGCTCGCCGGGTGATCGTCTCGAAAGATGGCGAGCCGGTGGGAATCGTCTCCGGACTGGACTTCGCCTCCCTGGTGTCCTGAGCCCCGGGCGGATACCGTGGCCCCGGGAGGGGCGAGTCAGTCGCCCTCCTGGGGCCGGACCGCCAGCACCGGGCGCCGTGCCCCTCGAACCACCTTGTCCGCCACACTCCCCAGGACCGCTCTGGGCACCCCGCTCCGGCCGTGGGTGGCCATGGCGATGAGGTCGGTCTCCTCTTCTCGGGCCACCTCCAGGATCCCCTTGGCCGGCTCCGCCCCGGAAAGGACCCGTTTCTCCACCTTCAACCCTTCCTCCTCCAGGCGCTGAACCCATCCATCCAGGTACTCCTCCGCCTCCTCTTCCAGCTCTCGGAGGATGGCTTCCTCCCGCGGATAGAAGGTTCCCGTAGAGGATTTCCCTACGACGAACAGGGGGGGGAGCACCCGAAGAAGTTGGAGCGAAGCTCCCGTCTCCGTGGCCAGAGTCGAGGCGTGGGGCAAGATCCGTTCGGAAAGCGTCGACCCGTCCAGGGGTACGAGGATGTTGGAGAGATCCGAGTTGGAGGGCCAGGGACTCTCCCCCACGGAACGGCCCCCTTCCTCCGGACGGAAGACCAGGAGGGGACGTCGGATCCTTCGCATGAGCCGATCCGCAACGCCTCCCAACCAGACACGCGTCACGCCCCCTCGCCCGTGGGTGCTCATGACCACCAACCCCACATCCTGTTCCTCGGCGTAGGTGTCCAGGGCGCGATCGGCAGGCCCCTGCAGGAGGGCGGTGTGCACCGGCCCGGGCCAGCGGTCCTCCAAGGTGTGCGCCGTGGAGGCCAGGTACTCCCGCTCCAGAGCCTCCCGGTCCGTCTCCACCTCCGGACTCAGGGTGGCGACCCCTTCCAGGAACACGGGCACGGCGACGTGCACGTGGACGAGATGGAGCTCGGTCACCCCTGAATACATCCGGGCGAGCGACTCCGCCAACGGGAGCGCCTGCTCGCCGAACTCCGAACCATCCAAGGGCACCAGGATCTTTTCCAGCATCATGACTCCAGAGCTGTGGGGGTG
>SKZC01000146.1 GCA_007127575.1 Gemmatimonadota bacterium | reverse complement strand
GGCGAGAGGTCTTCGTCCTGGCTCCCCTGGTGGCTCTCATGATCGGGCTGGGCGTGTATCCCCAGCCGCTCCTGGAGCGGATGGAGCCGGGCGTCGAAGCGGTGCTTCAGCAGGTGGAAGGACAACCGGTGGATTGGGCGGGGCAGGGGACGAGAGATGCCTTGGCCTGGACGGACGAGACCCCGGCGGCCGGAGAAGACGTGCCGGAGTCCGGGGATCAAGCGGACAGTCGGCGAGAGCCGGGGCCTGAGGATCGACGCTGATGGAACTGGACTTTTCAACGCAGGCGCACCTCTTCTGGGCGCTTCTCCCGGAGCTCCTCCTGGCGGCGGGCGGAATGGTCGTCCTCCTGGCCGGGGTATGGAAAGGTGGAGACCGAGAGCCGGAGGAAGCGGGATGGCTGGGGGCCTGGGCCCTGACGGCGATCCTGGTTGCGGCATTGGCCAACGGTTGGCTATACGGGGTCTCGGAGGTGGGAGCCACGTCCGTGGTGGCCGTGGATTCGTTCCGACTCTTCGCCAACTGGATCTTCCTCCTGGGGGCGGCCCTCACCATCGTGGCCTCGTTCGCCTATGTGGAACGTCAACGCCTCCAGGTGGGAGAGTTCTATGCCCTGATCCTCTTCGCTACGGTGGGGATGATGTTCATGGGCGGAACCCGGGATCTGATCCTCATCTTCCTGGGGATCGAGACCATGTCCGTCGCTGCGTACGTGCTCACCGCGTACAATCGAAGGGACCGCAAGTCGGCGGAGGCGGGCCTCAAGTACTTCCTTCTGGGTGCGTTCTCCACCGGGTTCCTCCTTTACGGAATCGCCCTGGCCTACGGAGCCACCGGTACGACGAACCTGGTGGAGATGGCGGCGAGCATCGAAGCCGGAGCCGGCCTCAGCGGCCTCCTGGTTGCGGCCCTGGGCCTTCTGGCTGTGGGCTTCGCCTTCAAGGTGGCGGCAGTGCCCTTCCACATGTGGACGCCCGACGTCTACGAGGGAGCCCCCGCACCGGCCACCGCCTACATGGCAGCGGCGGTAAAAGCGGCGTCCTTCGTGGCGTTCGCTCGCGTCTTCCTGGTGGCCTTCGAGGGGCTTTACACGAGCTGGTTCCCCATCTTCTGGTGGCTGGCCGCGCTGACCATGGTGGTGGCGAACCTCATCGCCCTGAGCCAATCCAACGTCAAGCGGATGCTGGCCTATTCCAGCGTGGCGCACGGTGGGTATCTACTGGTGGGGTTGTCTGCCGCCAACGAGATGGCCACCGGTGGCCTCCTCTTCTACCTCCTGGTCTACACCTTCATGACCATCGGCGCCTTCGGTGTTCTCATGATCGTGTCGAACCAGTCGGAGGAGCGACTCCAGGTGGAGGATTACGCCGGTCTGGGTTGGCGTCATCCCGTGCTCGGAGTCGTATTCACCATCTTCCTTCTCTCTCTGGCCGGGTTCCCCGGCACCGGCGGCTTCATGGGGAAGATATTCCTGCTCCAGGGAGCTGCGGAGGCACACCTCTGGACTCTCGCCATCATCCTGGTGCTCGCCACCGTGGTATCGTATTTCTACTACCTTAGGGTGAGCTGGTACATGTGGATGCGGCCGGCCCCGGAGGGTTCTTCGACCGAGGGTCGTGGCGGCCCCTTCGGAATGAATGTGGCCCTTATCGCCACTGCGGGCATTCTCCTTTTCCTGGGGGTCTTCCCCGGCAGCATCCTGGACTTGGCGTTGGCGGGTGCCGAGTCCCTCTTCCCGGCCGGTCCGGGTCTGGCGGGCACGGCTCCCTGATCCACCTCCATGCAGACCCGGCAGGGGTCTGAGGAACGCGTTCGTGAGATGGAGCTCCATCCCCATATTTTTCGAGAGTATGACATCCGTGGGATCATTGGTGATGACTTCGGCCCCGAGGTCGCCTACGCCGTAGGGACCGCGTACGGGACGGTTCTCCGCGAAAGGACGGGCCGAAACGCACCTTCGGTGGCGCTGGGGCAGGACAACAGGCCCAGCTCTCCGGAGCTGTCCGATGCCTTCGCCAGGGGACTCACCTCGGTGGGTGTTCAGGTTCACGACGTGGGGACCGTACCCACGCCCGTGGTCTATTGGGCGGAGCATCACCTTGGTACCCATGGGGCCGTGATGATCACTGGGTCCCACAATCCCCCGGAATGGAACGGGATCAAGATGACCATGGAGGGCCGTGCGCTCTACGGAGAGGGTGTGCGCGGGCTTCGTGACCGGGCGCTGGATGGACCGGCATCCTCCGAAGGGGGGACGGTGCAGCGTCAGGACGTCCTGGATGCGTACGTCCAGGACGTCGCCGGGCCCAACACCCTGTCTCGGCCGGTAAAGGTGGCGGTGGATTGCGGGAACGGCACCAGCGCCGTGGTGGCGGAGCGCCTTCTGGGTGCCACCGGGGCCGAGATCCTTCCTCTCTATTGCGAATCCGACGGAACCTTTCCGAACCACCACCCGGACCCCACCGTGGATGAGAACCTGGTGGACCTGGTGGAATTGGTGCGGCGTGAAGGTGCGGAGGCTGGGGTGGCCTTCGACGGGGATGGGGACCGGATCGGGGTGGTGGATGAAACCGGGCGCGTGGTTCGGGGCGATGTGCTCCTCCTCCTCTTCGGATTGGACCTCTTGAAGAGAAGAGGGGCCGGACAGAAGCTGGTCTTCGATGTGAAGTGCTCGCAGGTTCTCCCGGAGGTCTTCGAGGCCCACGGGGGAGAGGCCATCATGTGGAAGACGGGACACTCCCTCATCAAGGAACGCATGAAGGTCGAAGGAGCTGCGTTGGGTGGGGAGCTCTCCGGGCATATCTGCTTCGCCGACGAGTACATCGGAGTGGACGACGCCCTCTACGCCGCCTGTAGACTCGCCCGTCTTCTGGAAGGGGAGAAGCGCCCCCTCTCGGCGTTGGTGGACGAGTTGCCCCGCTACGAGTCCACTCCGGAGATCCGGATGGAGGTCACGGAAGAGTCCAAGGGACCCATCGTGGCCGGGGCGCTGGACCACTTTCGGGAGCGATACGATGTCATTGATGTGGACGGTGTACGGATCCTGTTCGGAGATGGCTGGGGTCTGCTCCGAGCCTCCAACACCCAGCCGGTTCTCGTAGCTCGCTATGAGGCGAAGTCGGTAGAGCGGTTGAAGGAGATCCAGGAGGAGGTGGAGGGGTGGCTCCGGGAACAGGGGGTTGATGTCTGACTCCTGGAGCGGCGGTAGTCGGTGGGGGCTCTGGCCCCCCGGTCCCCTCCTGGTGGCGTTGGGGGTGGCTGTGGTCGCATCCCTACTCCTCCTCCGGTGGGGGTCCATCCTCTACGTGGACTTCCTCTGGTTCGACTCCGAAGGCTACAGCTCCGTTTTCTGGCGCCAGAACCTCTGGAGCTGGGGAGTTCGGATCCTTGCCGGAGTCGTCACCGCGGGACTCGTCTACCTCAACCTGCGGATCGTGGCAGTATCCCTGGGGGGGATCCAGATCCGCAGGAAGTTCGGTGACCTGGAGATACAGGAGCAGCTACCGGAGCACTATATCCGTCTGGCCGCACTGGGAGTGGCCCTGCTCTGTGGTCTCTGGTTCGGAGCGTCTGTGCCCCGGGAGGCGGGGTACCGAGCCCTCCTCCTCTTCCACGGACCGAGCTGGGGAGTCTCGGATCCGGTTCTGAACCACGACGTCTCCTACTACGTCTTCCAGCTCCCCGTCCTGTCCGGCCTCGTGACCTTCGGGCTGGTGCTGGCCCTCTTCCTCTTCGCCCTCACCGTAGCCGGTTATGTGGCGACGGGCTCGGCGCGTTGGCGCAGGAATCGGTTGGAGATGGACGGAATCTCCATGCCCCATGTAGCGTCCCTGGCGGCGCTGTTTCTCCTTCTCCTGGGAATTCGCTTCGCCCTGGGACGGCACCTCCTCTTGCTGGATGGGAACTCCCAGGTGCAGGGGATCTTCGGATATGCCGACGCCATGGCCCGGATGCCCGGGTACGCGGTGGTGGCCGTTCTGGCGGTGGCCGGGGCGGTGGGCGTGGTCTGGGGCGGACTTCGGCGGAACCTCCTGCCACCGGCGGCCGGCATCATCGCCTTCGCCGTCGGGGCCCTGGTTCTGGGTGAGATCTATCCGAACCTCATCCAGCGCTTCCGGGTCGAGCCGAACGAGCTGGAACGGGAGCGAACGTACATCGAGTCCAACATCGAATTCACCTGGTCCGGGTTCGGCCTGGGGGAGATGGAGCGGCAGCCCTACCCGTACACTCTCCCGTCATCCGACGACTGGGACGTCGCGGAAGAGCGGATGCAGGGTTTCCCCATCTGGACCCGTGAGACGCTCCTCACCACCTTCCGACAGGTGGAGGCCCGCTTCCAGTACTACGACTTTCCAGAGGTGACGGTAGACCGCTACGCGACCGGCGACGGCGCACCCCTTCCGGTGGCTCTCTCGGTGCGAGAGATCGATCCCACTGGGATCCCGGATCCAAACTGGCAAAACCTGCACCTTCGGGAGCGGTACATCTCCGGGATGGGGGCGGTGGCCGCAGATGCCACTTCCCACGATCCCGGGGGCAGGCTTCGGATGTTCCTCAGGGGAATCCCCCCGGAATTCGCAGCCGACGAGGATCCGCCGGAGGGCCTCCAGCTCCGAACCTCCTCCGTCTTCGTGGGCACCCGACCCCAGCTTCACGCAGTGATCAACGTCTCGGATCAGGAGTTCTTGGCCCCCGACGGGTCTCCGGGTGTGCCCGGGGAGGATTTTCCCACCGGGATCGAGCTCAACTCCCTCCTCCGGGTCCTGACCCTGGCGTGGAGATTCCAGGACGCCAACATCTTCCTGGCCTCCGAGGTCCAGCCCACGAGCCGCTTTGTGTTCCGAAGGCAGGTCCTGGATCGGTTGCGGGCTCTGGCCCCCTTTCTCCTCTACCCCGAGGCTCCGTATCCGGTAGCTCACGAAGGAAGGATCGTCTGGGTGGTGGAGGGCCTTACACACTCCCGGCACTATCCTCTCTCCACGGCTCACGATCCGGGCACAGGCAGGCCCGCCAGCTACGTTCGGAACTCGGTGAAGGCCACTGTGGATGCGGTGACCGGGGAGGCGGCCTTTTACGTGGCGGACCCGGACGACCCACTCGTCCAAGCGTATGCGTCGGCGTTTCCCGGTTTACTTCGGCCCATGGACGAAGCTCCGGAGGGACTTCGGGAGCACTTTCGTTACTCCCGGGAGCTCCTGAGACTCCAGACGGCGGTGCTGACCCGCTACCATCAAGACTCCCCTCCGGTATTCCACGGTCAACAGGATCGGTGGGAGCTGGCCAGCAAGCTGGGGATGGGCGGGGCCGAGGTGCCCTACCTTCCGGAGTATTCGGTGCACCGACTGCCCGGGGAAGAGGAGAAGAGCTACCTCCTGACCACGGTCTTCGTCCCCCAGGGACGGCGCAATCTGGCGTCCTATCTGGCGGCCCGGTGGAACCCGGAGAGCGGTGGGGAGGTCTTCCTGTACGACCTTCCAGTGGAAGATCAGGTGGCGGGTCCCAGACAGGTGGAGGCGCTGGTAGAGCAGGACCCTGAGATCTCCCAGCAGTTCTCGCTGTGGCGGCAGGGGGGGAGCCAGGTCTGGACCGGGCACCTCCACCTGGTGCCAGTGGGCACCACCCTTCTCTATATGGAGGTGGTCTTTCTCGCCGCCGATCAGGATGCGATCCCGGAGATCCGGCGGTACATCGTCAGCGACGGCCGGCGGGTGGAGATGTCCCCCAGCTTGGAAGGTGCGGTAGCCGCCCTTGAGGCGGCGGGGCCCACACCCCTCCTTCCCGTGATCCAGGATCCGGACGATCCGGATGCCGTG
>SKZC01000409.1 GCA_007127575.1 Gemmatimonadota bacterium | reverse complement strand
GGCTGAAGCGGCGGCTGCGGGAAGCGATCATGCTCATGGTTCGTCTCCTCTCATCTATTTTGCGGTTCGTGATCTCGGCTCGGGTCCATCCTGCCGTTCACACCGCCCTACGAGACCCCGGTGAGAGGAGTTTCAGGGATCCGGACCGTGGCAAACCTCGTCCAGTCCTCTAGAGGGACGCTTCCTTCAGGTTCGAGTTTTCGGGGATGGCGCCCCCCCTGTGACCTTCACGCCCGTGACTCGTCGTACTGGTATAGCGGGCCCCGGGTGCCGGAGGCTCGGGGGAGCTATTTTACTCCATGGGACGGGGATCGAGGATGAGCGAACGGATCCAGCAATACCTGGACGGGGAGCTTCGCCGGGAGGACCTCACCGCCGAGGAGAGGTCCGAGGCGGAGGCGTATGAGCGACTGCTCCGGGAGGCTCCCTCCCTGGCCGAAAGGAAAGCCGCTCCGGACCTCACCGCAGCGGTGATGGCCCGGGTCCGGGAGAGCCTTCCCGGGACGGTACTCTCCGGCAACCGCCGAGGGGAGACCGACGGTCCGGTGGCCCGCTTCTTGCTAAGGCTCTGGGAACCGAGACCCGTGCGCCTGCGGCCGGCCTACGGAATCCTGGCCGCCGCCGCCCTCCTCCTCGTCACCTTCCTTCCCCGTGATGACACTTACCTCTCCCCGGCCGGCACTCCTGGGGACGCCTCGGCGGAGGAGCGGGAGGCGACCCCAACCCAGGTGTTCGTCCAGTTCCGGCTCGAGGCGCCCGAAGCCTCCAGCGTGGAGGTGGCGGGCACGTTCACCGGATGGGAGCCCCGTTACTCCCTCCACGAAGTAATGCCGGGGGTGTGGTCCGTCCTGGTCCCCCTCTCTCCCGGCGTACACGAGTACTCGTTCGTCGTGGACGAAGGGAACTGGGTGCCGGACCCCCTGGGGCCTCGGGTGGATGACGGGTTCGGTGGGGAGAACACCCGGATCACCATCCTCCCACCGTACGGAGCTCGAGAGTCGTGACGCTCCCGTTCCGCGGTGGCCTCTCGGGACCGACGCTGGGAGCGCTACTCTGCCTCCTCGCCCCAGGTCTGGTGGGTGCTCAGGGATGGAGCCTGGACGTGCACGCAGGCCGCGTCACTCACGAGACGTTACCCATCTCCGACCAGTCGACGAACGCGGTGCTGGGGCTGGGCTACAGCCTGGACCGCAGATCCTTTCGGGTAGCCGCCGGGCTCCCCCTGGACTCCGAGGGCCTGATCTGGAGCGCCGCTTCTCTCGAAGATCGCCTCTCCTGGAGTCGAGGGCGGCTCGAGCTGGGGGTGGACGCGCTGGGCCAGACCCACCTACACCAGGACTCTCGAGAGGACGTGGATGGATGGGGTGCACGAGGCCGGCTTCTCCCCATGGTTTCGGTCTCCAGCGGACCCGTGCTCGTGGAGGCCCGAACCGGGGGTTCTTTCTATCGAAGCACCCTGGCAGGTGAAACCTGGACCCGAAACCTCCATGAGTCCGACCTCCGGATCCTCTCCTTCCCAGCCTCCTCGGCCCGGATCTCCGCAGAGGTCCGCCACCTCCGGGGAGCGGCGGAGGAACGCTACACCTTCGCAGGGACTTCGGCCTCATTGGTCCTTGCTCCAGGCGTGGTCTGGGGTGCCGTGGGCGCGTGGATCTCCGGACTGCCCGAAGGCGCGCCTTCCGTAGGATGGGAGATCGGAGGCAGCCACCCGTTGCCTGTGGCTGGGGGAGCCCGGGTCTGGGCGAGTGCCCGACAGGAGGCCTTCGACCCCACCTTCCTCACCGGCCGGCGCACGAGTTGGGGAGTGGGCGTCAGCTATCCGTTGGGAGGCTCCCCACGGGGACGACCCACAGCGGGACCCGAGGAGAGGCGGGAAGGGTCGGTGGTTCTCCGGCTGCCGCTCTCCGACGCTCCGTCTCGTCCCCTGGTGGCCGGCGACTTCACCTCTTGGGAGCCCCTTCCCATGACCCGTCGGGACGGACACTGGCGCCTGGAATTGGAGTTGGAGCCGGGAGTCTACCACTACGCCTTCAGAACGCCCGACGGCGAGTGGTTCGTCCCCGAGTCCATTCCGAACCGACGGGATGACGGGATGGGGGGCTGGGTGGCGGTGCTCATCGTCCAGGGCGACGGTCCATGACCCGGCAGGGTAGATGGAACGGCCGACCCGACGGACCTTCCGATGGGGAGATCCTGGCGTCCGTCCTGGCCGGCGACACGGAGAGGTTCGCTCTCCTGGTCCAGCGCCATCAGGACGTACTCTTCGGACATGCACGCGCCATGGGGCTGGACCGGGACACGGCGGCGGATCTGGTACAGGAGACCTTCGTACGGGCCTTCCAGCGACTGGCCCACTGTCGGGACCCGGAGCGGTTCGGGGTGTGGGTGGGTCGCATCCTCCGGAACCGGTGCCTGGACCACCTGAAGAGTGCTGCGGTTCGAAAGCGCTCGTCCCTTTCCCCCTCCCTCCCCACCCGGGAGGGGGATCCGGACCGGGAGATGGAGGAGCGGAATCTCAGGTCCGCCCTGCAAACGGCCATCGACGAACTCCCCCCGGAGCAGCGGGAAGCCTTTGTCCTCCGGCACGTGGACGGGCTGGACTACGGAACCATGGCGGAGCTGGCGGAAACCTCCATCAGCGCCATGAAGATGCGGGTCCACCGAGCCCGGGAGCGACTCCGGGCGCGAATGGAGTCCATCGGCGCCGCCTGGGGAGTGACCTCCCCGGGGTGAGGGTCGTCTAAGGGTCGGAGGGACGGTTGTTCAAGGGCCGAGAGCTCACAGGCAGCTCCGGTAGAACGAAACGAGGAGACCGCAATGAAAAACCGTAGAATGCATCCATGGGGAGTGTTGCTGGCACTGGCCCTGATCCCGGCCGTGAGCTCAGCACAAGCTCCCGACCCACGAGTCCAGAGCGCACTGGATGAGGCACTGGAACGGGGGATCCCGGTATCTCTCCTGGAGAGCAAGGTGGCGGAGGGGCGCGCGAAGGGGATTCCCATGGACCGGATCGCCCAGGCGGTGGAGGCGCGGCTGGCGGGGCTCGCCCGGGCCCAGGCAGCCATGGCGGAGCTGGGGAACGGCCTGGACGAGACCCAACTCGCCGTAGGAGCCGACGCCCTGGCCTCCGGTGTGAGCGAGGCGGTCTTGAGCGAGATCGCCCGAGGCGTGCCGACGGGGGAACGAGCTGTGGCCATTGCGGCCCTTACCTATCTCGTGGAGCAGGGGACCGTCCCGGACGAAGCCCTGGGCCGAGTACAGGAGGCCTTGGCGGATGGGCCCCGGGGTCTGGAGAACCTGCAGGCCGCCCTGGGTCCGGGATTCGCCCTCCCGGTTCCCGCCGGAGTGACCCCGGGGCCGCCGGCGTCCATTCCCGGTCCCGGACAACGGGGACCCCCGGACCGGCCGGGGGGCGGCGGACCTCCAGGCGGCGGCCCCCCCCAGGGACCGCCGGGAGGCGGCCCCTGACCCCAGCGGGGTGAGGCGGAGAAAAACCCACCCCCAAGACCACTCCGCGTATTACCTTGCCACGGGTACCAGGTGGCCCCGGGCCCCCGGGCTCATCCCGGGGCCTCCGCCACCGATACCCGTGGAGGGCCCTTCATGGCCGCGCACCTTGAGGACGTTCGCCGCAAGCTCGCGCAGGCCCGAACGGGCCTGCTGGATCGGCGGAACGTGGTGGCCGTGGGAGCCGGGTGGAAGGTGGTGGACGGCCAGCGCACCGACGAGCTGGCCATCGTGGCCTCCGTGGCCACAAAGCGCCGCCCGGAGGAGCTCTCCCCGGAAGACCTGATCCCCTCCCACGTGGACGACATCCGTACCGATGTGATCCAGACGGGACCCATCTTCGCCCAAGTGAGCCGCACAGAACGCTTACGGCCCGCTCCAGGCGGGATCAGCGTCGCCCACCGAAGCGTCACCGCCGGTACTTTCGGCTGTCTGGTCCGCAGGGACGGCCGACTCCATATCCTCTCGAACAACCACGTGCTGGCAAACAGCAACGACGCCGCAGTGGGAGACTCCATCCTCCAACCGGGGCCCGCCGACGGAGGCCGGGACCCGGCCGATGGAATTGCTCGTCTGATGGACTGGGTCCCCATCGTCTTCGACGGCGGAGACGACGGGAGCTCATGCCCGGTGGGGAGCGCCGCTGCCGGAGGCCTGAACGCCCTGGCTGCCCTGGCCGGAAGCCGCACCCGACTCCGAACCATCCGTCTCGGCCCCGAGGCGACCAGCGAAGGGAACCTGGTGGACTGCGCCATCGCCGAGCCTCTGGACGAGGGCGACGTGACGGACGAGATCGTGGAGGTGGGCGCACCTCAGGGGACGGCGGAGGGCACGCTGGGCACGGCGGTGAGAAAGAGCGGCCGCACCACGGGCCTCACCACCGGCACCATCGAGCAGGTGGACGCCACCGTCCGCGTGAACTTCGGATCCGGCCGCGTGGCCACCTTTCACGACCAGCTCATGGCAGGCGCGATGAGCCAGGGAGGCGACAGCGGATCGGCGGTTCTGGACGTGGAGAACCGGGTGGTGGGCCTCCTCTTCGCAGGCAGCGTGAACACCACCGTCATCAACCGGATCCAGAACGTCCTTCAGGCCCTTCAGGTGAGCCTGGAGCCCTGATGGAACGTCTCGCCTGCCGGAAGGAGGGGCTGTGACCGTTTCGTTCGAGCGAGCCCGCACGGTGAAGGAAGCCCACGAGGCCCACTGGCTCTCCCTGGAGGGCGTGGCGGGCGTGGGGGTCGGGCGCGATCCGGACGGCGGGGCCCGCATCGTGGTCTCAGTGGCGGCGGATTCGAAGGAGCTTCGGCGCCGCATCCCCTCGGAGGTGGAGGGCGTCCCCGTCCACCTCCAGGTCACCGGGCCCATCCGGCCGTTGTAGTGTCCCACTTGCCCCCTCAAAGGGGGCGGCTCATGGTATCCGAGAAGAGCGCCCGCAGCCCCTCACCTCATCGGAGCCGCGGATCATGTGGAAAGCGAAATCCATCCTTCTTCTCCTCCCGGGGCTCGTTCTCCTCTCCGCCTGTCAGGTGGTGGAGTCCTCCCCGCAAGATTTCGACGCCCTGGCTGAGACCTCCCTGGCTCAGACCGAGGGCGAGATGGAGGTACCCGGGCTTCAGGGACAGGTGGAAGTACTCCGGGACGAATGGGGCATCCCCCACATCTACGCCGAGAACCGGGAGGACCTCTTCTTCGCCCAGGGCTTCATCCAGGCCCAGGACCGTCTCTGGCAGATCGACATGTGGCGCCGGATCCACGAAGGGCGCCTGGCGGAGATCCTGGGCCCCGAGGCCTTCGAGCACGACCGCCTGGCCCGACTCCTCCGCTTCCGCGGCCCCTGGGACGAGGAGTGGGCCACGTATCATCCCAACGGGGAGGAAATCTTCCAGGCCTTCGCCGACGGGGTGAACGCCTATATCCAGGAGATCGGCGACGACCTTCCGGTAGAGTACCGACTCACGGGCCTGGAGCCCCTCCCCTGGACCCCGGAGGCCTCCACCGGCCGCCTGGCCACCGCCCTCCCCCTGGGGGCCGCTCGCTCAGAGCTCAACCTGGCCCGGGACGTAGCCGAGCTCGGTCTGGACGAGGCGAATCGTCGGCTCCGCCCCGGCCATGAGACCTGGGTGGACCTCCACCTCCCGGAAGGGGTGGACTATTCCCTCATCACCGACGAGGTGGTGGATGCCCTGGGCCACTTCCAGGGGGGATTTCCCCGCCCTCCCCTCCTGCCCGAGTACGCGGAGTGGCCCGGCGCCGTGGC
The DNA here is from genome assembly GCA_007127575.1 of Gemmatimonadota bacterium. GTDB lineage: Bacteria > Gemmatimonadota > Gemmatimonadetes > Longimicrobiales > Gaopeijiaceae > SKZC01. Next base: position 13,156 of record SKZC01000409.1, on the reverse strand, counting down.
CTCCCGGAACCTCGGGGTCCAGGAGTCCGCCCCCGGGAGTAATAACTGGGTGGTCTCAGGAGAGCGGACGGTGAGCGGCGACGTACTTCTGGCCAACGACCCTCACCGGGGAGTCACGAACCCCTCCCTCCGGTACCTGGTCCACCTGAACGCGCCGGGCTACAGCGTCATCGGCGCCACGGAGCCCGCCATCCCAGGGGTGGCCATCGGGCACAACGGACGGGTGGCCTGGGGCCTTACCATCGTTGGGACGGACCAGTCCGACGTGTTCATCGAAACGCTGAACCCGGAGGATCCGGACCAGGCGCTCTGGGAGGGCGAGTGGTACCCCCTCACGGTGGAGGTGGACACCATCCCTGTGCGTGGCGAGGAATCCCGGGTGGTGGAGCACCGGTTCAGCCGTCACGGCCCCATCTTCTACGTGGACTCGGTGAACCATGTGGCCTACGCCGCCCGCACCACCGCCACCGAGCCGGGCACCGGGGGCTACCTGGCAGCCCTGAGGCTTGCGGAGACCCACGATTGCCACGAGTTCCAGGAAGAGCTGGGGTATTACTACGCGCCCTCGGAGAACATGATCTGCGGCGATGCCGATGGGAACATTTCCTGGCTCGCCGCCGCCCTCACCCCGGACCGAAGTGACGGCTGGTACGGCCGTCTCCCCGTGCCGGGCACCGGCGAGTATCGTTGGGACGGGTTCCGGAGCCACACCGAGCTGCCTCAGGAAATGAACCCGGAACGGGGTTGGACCGGGACGGCGAATCACGACGTTCAGCCGCCGGGGTACTACCCTCCCATCATGTTCCGCAGGGGACCCTTCAGTCGGTGGGACCGTCTCCTCCAGCTCTTCGAGGACGCCTACGACCTTACCGTAGCCGACTTCGAGGAGATGATCCTGGACGCCGTCCACCCCTGGTGGAAGGAGGAGGACCGCCCTCTCCTGGAAGGATGGACCGCGGAGGACCCGGAGGTGGAGTGGGCCCGGACCACCCTCATGGAGTGGGAGGGCCGCTACGAGCGGGACGAAATCGGGCCGGCCCTGCACAACCGTTGGCGAAGTGCTCTGGATGCCTCGGCCCGGGATCCGGAATCGGTCCCCGAGCGCCGGGCCGAGCTGGCCGAAGAGGCCCTGACCCAGGCGGTGGAACGGCTTCGGGAGGAGCTGGGGGAGGACCGGGAGGAGTGGAGGTGGGGCCGCATCCACCGGAGCGAGTTCCCGCACACCCTGGTAAGCGCCTACGACCTTCCCTCGGTGGAGCGGTCGGGAGGCGGCGCCACCATCGCAGCGACAGGGGCGACCTTCCGGGAGATCATTGACTTCGAGGACCTGGACAACTCCCGGGCCACCAGTGCTCCGGGCCAATCCATGCAACCTGGAAGCCCCTTCTACGACAACCTTCTTCCCCTCTGGGCCGAAGGGGAGTTCTTCCCCCTGGTATACAGCCGGGAGGCGGTGGAGGATGCGACGACACACCGGCTCGTCCTTCGGCCGGCGGGGGAGGACGGGTGAGCCCTCGGAAACTTCGGGCATTTCTGGCCGCCACGGCCCTCCTGGCGGTCGGCGTCGCGTGCGACGCTCCGGAGCCCTCGGACGCTCCCGATCCACTGAGCCTCGCCCAGCGAATCGCCGACGCCCGCATCGTGGAGCTCACCCACCCCGTGAGCGAGGAAACCCTCGTCTGGCCCACCTCGGCGCCGTTTACCTTCGAGACCACGTTCGAGGGGTGGACGGAGGAGGGGTTTTACTACTTCTCCAGAAACTTCGCCGGCCCCGAGCACGGGGGGACGCACCTGGACGCCCCGATCCATTTCGCCGAGGGACGCTGGACCACGGACCAGATCCCCCTGGACCGCCTCATAGGACCTGCCGTGGTGGTGGACGTCTCCCAGGAGGCGGCGGCGGATCCAAATTACCGGATGACGGTGGGAGACCTGGAGGGCTGGGAGGCGGTCCACGGCCGGATCCCGGACGGTGCTATCCTCTTCGTCTTCACCGACCGCTCGCGACTCTGGCCCGATGCCGAAGCGTACATGGGAACCGCCGAGACGGGAGAAGAGGCCATTCCGGAGCTGAGCTTTCCCGGCATCCACCCGGAGGCGGCGGAATGGATCGTGGAGAACCGCCAGGTGGCGGTGGTGGGGATTGACACGCCGAGCCTGGACCACGGCCCTTCCACCGACTTTCGCACCCACGTGATCCTGAACGAAGCCAACATTCCGGGTCTGGAGAACGTGGCCAACCTGGAGGAGCTCCCGGCCACAGGCGCTGTGGTCTTCGCCCTTCCCCTCCTCCTGGAAGGGGGCAGCGGGGGACCCGTTCGTATCGTGGCTCTGGTGGAGTAGGAGGCGGCGGACGCCGTCAGAGCATCCAGGCGGAAGACGTTCCGTTCCCCGACGGATCCGGTCCGTTCTCGTCCGTCACCTGGACGTCCCTACGATGAGCCGGATTCGGCTCTCCTCACCGGGGTTGAAGGTCCCGTTCACCACGGCTACCCGCCCCCCTTCGTCGGCGGCCATCTTCCGCATGAGAAGCCCCTGCAGACTCCCGTTGAAGCCCAGCTCCGGCTCTGCGGTCCCAGGGATCGGAGTTGAGACGGAGAAGGTCTCGCCGCCGTCCAGGGAGACTCGATGGAACAGCCCCTGGGGCCGACGGTTCGGGTGAGGAAATCTCTCCCACGCCAGATGGATCTCCCGTCCCGACCCCAGGGCGAGGTGGGGAAAGGCCGCGCCACCGTCTTCGGGGTCCGAAACCTCCCGGGGAGCCTCGAAGGAGCGTCCACCTTCCTGGGACCGGGTGTAGAGGATCCGGGACGTGCCCGTGGGGCCGCCAGGGCGATCTCCAAAGGCCAGGTGCAGGACCCCGTCGCCATCCACCGCCACCTTCGGCGCGTCGCTGTGTCCCGGGGTCTCAACGGGACGTTCCGGGGTGGAGAAGGTCCGACCTCCATCGTGGGACCGGGCGAGGTGGATCTGCGCACCGGGGTCCTCCCCCACGGTCCAGGCCAGGTAGATCGTACCGTCCGGCGCCACCGTCAGGCTGGGCCCCCTGGCCGGCGCCCGGCTCTCCTCGCCCCCCACTCGCACCGTCTCCCGGAAGCTCTCCCCCCGGTCCCCGGATCGGCGGAAGTGGAGGGCTCCTTCATATTCCGTCCAGGTCACGTACACATGGCCATTGGACCCCAAGGCCAGATCCAGGCTTCCATTGTGCCACTGCTGTGGGGTGAGGCGTCCCTTTCCCGCTCCTGCCGGGGTCTGGGAGAGGTTCACCGGCTCGCTGAAGGTTCGACCCCCGTCGATGGAGCGGCTGTAGAAGATCTCCCCACCGTGGGACCCTCCGGAGAAGACGATCTCTTGCCAGAGCACGTGGACGAGCGCCGAATCGTCGGGGTCCAGGGCCACCCGAGGAAGCCAGGAAAAGACCTGAGGACTCCGTGAGACGTTCACCGGATCCGGCGAAGCCTCCCCTTTTTCCAGGGAACGGAGCTGGAAAAAGACATCCTTCCGGGCCTGGTCCACCCAGACCAGCGCCACATTCCCATCCCCGGCGAGATCCACCGAAGGGGCGTCCACATACCGGAAGTCGGAGCGGTTCATGAGCCAGGGACCCTGGTAGGCTTCTCCCTGGGCCACCCCCACCATCTCGTGCCAATCCACCGCGTCCTCCTCACCTGGGCTCCCATCGGCCGACTGCCCCGGAGCCAGGACCTGTACCAGGGCCAAGCCAAGAACGAACACGAGGGCAAGGGCCGCAGTGCCCGGCCGTCCCCATCCTGGACCTGGACTCACGGCCGCCCTCCCCCAAAGCTCTCCGCACCCGCCACGATCCGTCCCTCCTTCATGACGCAGCGGCACGGGTTTCCCCCAATCCAGTACGCCAGCTCCGAAGGGTGGTCCACCTCCCAGAGGACCAGATCCGCCAACTTCCCTTCCTCCAGAGTCCCGATCCGCTCGCCCGCCCCCAGGGCCCGTGCCCCGTTCCGGGTCACTCCGGCCAGGGCCTCCACCGGGGTGAGGCGAAAGAGGGTGCAAGCCAGGTTCATGGCCAGGAGCAGGGAGCGGAGGGGAGAGCTTCCCGGGTTCAGGTCCGTGGCCACCATGAAGGGCACCCCGGCCTCCCGCATGGCAGCGATGGGAGGGGGGCGCTTTTCGCCGAGGAAGTAGAAGGCCCCGGGGAGGAGTCCCGCCACCACCCCGGCATCGGCCATGGCCCGGATCCCCTCTTCCGATGCGTACTCCAGATGGTCGGCGGACAGCGCGCGGTAGCGGGCCGCCAGAGCCGCCCCACCTCCGTCGGAAAGCTGATCCGCGTGGAGGCGAACGGGAAGATTGAACGCCTGGGCGGCATCGAAGATCCGTGCGCACTCCCGGGCGTCGAAAGCGATGGCCTCGCAGAAAGCATCCACCGAGTCCACCAGACCCTCCCTGGCCGCCTGAGGGAGGGCCTCTCGCCGAACCAGCTCCAGGTACTCCTCCCGACGGCCTTCGTACTCCACCGGGAGGGCGTGGGCCCCCAGGAAGGTTCCGTGAACGTTGAGGGGCAACTCCCGCTCCAGCCGGCGGCCCACCCGAAGCATCCTGAGCTCGGTCTCCACATCCAAGCCGTACCCTGACTTCACCTCCAGGGTGGTCACCCCTTCCGAAAGCAGCGCTTCCGCCCGGGGGCGGGCGGCCTGGAAGAGGTCCTCCTCCGATGCGCTACGAGTGGCCTGCACTGTGCTACGGATGCCGCCGCCCTCCCGGGCGATCTCCTCGTAGCTGACCCCCGAGAGGCGGCGTTCGAATTCCGGGGCCCGGTTGCCCCCGAAGACCAGGTGGGTATGGGCGTCCACCAGACCGGGGGTGAGCCAGCCACCACCTCCATCCAGCACCCTCCGGGCCAGAGCGTGCGGCCTGTCGGGGAGCTCCGACTCCCGACCCATCCACCGGATGTAACCCTCCTGGACCCCCACCGCTGCATGGTGGATCTCACCGTACCCAGCTTCCCCAGACCGCATGGTGGCGGCGTGAAGGTTCACCCACAGGAAATCCCAACGGCTCGCGCTTGCTCCGTCCATGGGGAAAAGGTACGGTGATGCCCCGGGAGTTCGCACCCACCGCGGCACTGCGCTCGCCACCGACTCCAAAGGCATGAACACCTCCGCGCCACCCGACCCGGCCCCTGGCCGAGAATCCGTCCGAGCCCCTCTCGCGCTTCTTCCGCACGGCTGGGCCGAAGACGTGCTCCTGGAGTGGGACGGAGAGGGAACCCTCCTGCGGGTGGAGGCAGGTGGCGAGGCCCCAGGGGCCCGCACTCTCGAGGGGATCGTCCTCCCTGGAATCCCAAACCTCCACTCCCACACCTTCCAGCGAGCTCTGGCGGGACTGACGGAAGGGGGGCGGACGGAGGGCTCCCGGGAAGGCGAAACGGACACCTTCTGGGGATGGCGGGAGGCGCTGTACCGCTTCCTCCGCCGGCTCTCTCCCGAAGACGTGGAGGCCATCGCCGCCTATGCCTTCATGGAAATGCTCCGAGCCGGATACACATCGGTGGCGGAGTTTCACTACCTCCATCTGGACCCGGAGGGCCGGGAGTACCCGGATCCCGGGGAGCTCTCCCGTAGGGTGGTTCAGGGGGCGCTTCGGGCGGGGATCCGGCTCACCCACCTCCCTACCCTCTACCGCAGCGGCGGCTTTGGCGGCGTCCCTCCGGAGACGGGCCAGCTCCGCTTCCTCCGCACCCCGGAGCAGATCCTCTCCCTGACCCAGGAGCTCCGAGGCGAGTTCGGAGACCACCCCCGGGTCCGAGTGGGGCTGGCGCTCCACAGCCTTCGAGCCGTGCCGCTGGACGACATCACCACCGCAGTGGAGGGGGTTCGCCGGGAGGACCCGGAAGGCCCCATCCACATCCACGTGGCGGAGCAACGTCGAGAGGTGGAGGAGTGCATCGCGTGGGCCGGAATGCGGCCGGTGGAGCTCCTCCTGAACAACGCTCCGGTGGACGGCAGGTGGTGCCTCGTCCACGCCACGCACGTGAAGGAGTCGGAGTTGGAGAGCCTGGTGGACCGGGGGGTGGTGGTGGGCCTCTGTCCTACCACCGAAGCGAACCTGGGAGACGGGATCTTCCCCCTCCACCGCTACCTCGCGCTGGGGGGACGCTTCGGAGTCGGGTCGGACAGCCACGTCTCGGTGAACCCGGTGGAGGAGCTCCGGTGGCTGGAGTACGGGCAGCGCCTCGCTCTGGAGGAGCGGGGGGTGGCGGGACGCGCCCTGGGCGGGGCGCGGACCGGGGAGGCACTGGTTCGAGCCGCCCTGGACGGAGGAGCTCGGGCCCTGGGAGGAGGGACGGGCCGCCTGGAGCCCGGGGCTCAGGCCGACCTGGTGGTGCTGGATTCCACCCACCCTGATTTCGAAGGACGGCGTCCGGAGGAGCTCCTGGACGCCTGGATCTTCTCGGGAAGCCCGAAGGGAGCTCGAGAGGTATGGGTGGGAGGACGCCGGGTGGTCCACGGGGGACGTCACCGGGAGGAGGAAGCGTTGACCGAGGAGTATCGCTCCCGTCTACGTCCCCTGGTCTCGGGCCTCACCGGAGCCTGATACGCCGGGGATCCGGATCCCGTGGCGGCGGGCCGTCTCCTCCGCCTCCGAATAACCCGCATCGGCGTGCCGGGCCACCCCGATCCCAGGATCGTTGGTGAGGACCCGCTGGATCCGCGCCTCCATCTCCGGAGAACCATCGGCCACCAGGACCTGGCCCGCGTGGACCGAGTTTCCGATCCCCACCCCTCCCCCATCGTGGATGGAAACCCAACTCGCCCCAGAGGCCACGTTCAGGAGAGCGTTCAGCAGGGGCCAATCCGCCACCGCATCGCTTCCGTCCTTCATCCCCTCCGTTTCCCGGAAGGGAGAAGCCACGGAACCGGTGTCCAGATGGTCCCGGCCGATAACGATGGGGGCCGAGACCTCCCCCTGGGCCACCAATTGGTTGAGCCTCACCCCGAAGCGGGCCCGATCCCCCTGGCCCAGCCAGCAGATCCGTGCGGGAAGCCCCTGGAAGCGGACCTGTTCCCGGGCCAGACGGATCCACCGCACGAGGTGTTCGTCCTCGGGGAAGAGCTCCAGCGCCAGCTCGTCGGTCCGGTAGAGGTCTTCCGGATCACCTGAAAGGGTGACCCAACGGAAGGGCCCCTTCCCCTGACAGAAGAGCGGGCGGATGTAAGAGGGGACGAACCCGGGATAGGCGAAGGCGTCGGCGAAACCCGCATCCCGGGCCTCTCCCCGGAGGTTGTTCCCGTAGTCCACGGTGACGGCGCCCCGGTGCATGAGGGAGACCATGGTCTCACAGTGGGTGCGGATGGAGGCCCGGGAGCGCTGGATGTAACCGTCCGGGTCGCTGGCGCGCATCCGCTCCGCCTCTTCCAGGGTGAGGCCTGCGGCCACGTACCCGTGGAGGGGGTCGTGGGCCGACGTCTGATCCGTGAGGAGGTCCGGGACCTCCCCCCGGGACTCGATCTCGGGGAGCACCTCGGCGCAGTTACCCACCAATCCCACCGAAACCGCGTCGCCTCGGTCACGGGCGGAGAGGACCCATTCCAGGGCCTCATCCAGGTCGTGCGTCATCCGCTGGCAGTACCCGGTCTTCACCCGGCGACGGATCCGAGCCTCGTCCACCTCCACCACCAGGATGGCCCCTCCGTGCATAGTGGCCGCCAGGGGTTGGGCACCTCCCATCCCCCCCAGCCCTCCGGTAAGGACCCACCGACCTTCCAGATTCCCGCCGAAGTGGCGGGAGGCGATGGCGCCGAAGGTCTCGTACGTCCCCTGAAGGATCCCCTGGGTTCCGATGTAGATCCAGGAGCCGGCGGTCATCTGACCGTACATCATGAGCCCCTTCCGCTCCAGCTCATGAAAGTGCTCCCAGTGATCCCACCGGCCCACCAGGTTGGAGTTGGCGATGAGAACCCTGGGAGCGTGGGGAAAGGTGCGGAAGATCCCCACCGGTTTTCCCGACTGGATGAGGAGGGTCTCGTCGTCGGCGAGGGACCGGAGGCTCTCCACGATTCGCTGGAGGGAAGGACGGTCCCGGGCCGCCTTTCCCGTCCCCCCGTAGACCACCAGCTCCTCGGGACGCTCCGCCACCTCCGGGTCCAGGTTGTTCAAAAGCATCCGGAGGGCGGCTTCCTGGGTCCATCCGCGGCAGCTTCGCCGGGAGCCCCGGGGGGCGCGAAGGGGTGGGCCTACTGGAGACTCCATCATCCTGTTCCTCTGGCGGCGGGCGAAGTTCCGGGGGTGGAGAGCGTCGCCGCCCCGGGGCCTGGAACCTCATCGATGGTAGGAACGTGGGTTCGGAGTCGTCAACGGTCGACCGCTACCCACGGGGGAGGGAGGGCAATCCAGACGCCACGGTTCTCCTCTCCACCCTCCGCCGCCCGGCAGCGAGAACTCGGCGACGAAAGGTGGAGAGGTCGGACGCCGGCGGATTGGGCGAGCCGGGCTATGAGTTCTTACCGGCTCCCTGTTCAGAGGCTGTCGGCTGCAGCATCCTCATCCATCTCCACCGGAACCTCCGTACCGGCCTCGAGAGCGGCGAATGCGCTCACCTCGTCCTCGGGAAGAGCCAAATCCAGCTCTTCGGAAGGAGTCAGTGCCCGGGACGGATCCTTGTCGAGGTTGCGGCAACGGCGGGAGGCCCGCCGAACCACCGGAGCACTCATCGTGGGTATTTTCATCTTCTGTCTCCCGACACGAGGGATGCTAGCACCTCACGAGCCCCCCGGGAACACAGAACTTCCGGTTGAGGAAGGGGATGCATGGCGTGCAGAACCGGCAGTTCTGGATCCGGCAGCTGGGCGGGAAGAGACGGCAACACACGCGCTTTCCGGCCACGCATGGTGTACACAGCGTCACGAAGGAAGCGGTGACCCCCCCGCCAGCCACTGCACTCGGAGTGACGTTCCTCAGGACGGGTTCGGCTTGGGTGGGCATGAACATGGCTCATCTCCTCCTCCCGCGGCGGCCACGTCGGCGGCCCGAGCGGGCTGACGGTTTCAAGGGAGCACTGCTCCCTCCGCCGGTGGGCCGATCCCACCGTCGGTCTCCAGCAAGCGCTAGTAGACGTGCCACTGGCGCAGCGTGCCGAGGGTAGCTGGAACGACGTCGGTCACATCCACGGTGAAGCGGTACACCTTCCGGGCTTGTTCAAACCGGCGCGCCGGATCGAAGAAGATGAGCTTCACCTCCCAGCAGTCCGCTCCAGGTCTGCAGAGGGGACTCTTCTCCACCTCGATGGTGTCGAGCTGCGTGCCCTCTTCTATCGCCTTCTTGAACACCAGCTGCGCCTGAAAGGCGTTGGTGGCGGAGAAGTTCAACGCTCGCTCCTGCGATGTCAGACCCAGGTTCCGCATCTCCTCATAGACGCGCTCGAGGAAGTTCCGCAGACCTTCCTGCTTCTCCTCATGGGCCCTCCTCTCCTCCTCCTTGGCCGATTTTGCCGGTGCCTTGCCAACAACCGCCTCCAACAGGGCTGCCGTCGACCAGCTGAACATCCCTCTCAGCTCCGGATAAATGACCGGCACCACTTGGCCGCTCATCAACGTCTCGGTCCCGGACACCACGCCGGGGATGGAGACGCGCTCCACACCTTCCTTCCACTGACCGTCCAGGAACTCTCGAAGCCTCTCATACGTCTCCGCAGCGTAGGCCCCGGCGGGACGAATCGCGTAAATCGGCGTCGCGTCCTGATTCAACGTCCAGATCACACCTGTGGCGTGGGAGGGGTTTTCCTGGAGATGTTCAGAGAGCTGGCCCGGATCGTAGGGATCCCCCACTCCCTGCTGCATGAAAGCATCCCGGCGCGCCTCGGTGCCGAAGTCATATCCGACCTGCCCCAGGGCGTAGACGAGCCCGGGGGCACCCTGCGTACAGGAGCACCCGGAGGAGCAACCACACTCGGAACTGGAAGCCTGAACGCCCGAGATCGCGGATGCCCTGCTGAGCGCCGCGTGCCCGGGGCTCCGCCCGGACGAACGGTCGATCAGTGTGCGGTAGACCCCGTGGCTGTCGGGGGTCGGCTGCAGAGAACTCGTTCCCGGACCGGGGTCCCCGGATGAGCCGTCAGGCTGCTCGGCGTCAGCGGGAGCCGCCACGGTCGTATCGGATCGCTCCATGGTCCCTCCTTTCGCCAGTCGCCTGAGCGCTCCGGCGATGTTGAGGCGCCCGGCCAGGAGTCGGTCGCAGTCCGGGACTGCCTGCTCGTTACAGCCGATTGCACTGGCCAGGATCGCGTTCCACACGCCGTGTGGAGACGGGGTGTCCCCTCGCTGACGCTGGATACTCAGGAAAAGCGCGATGACGCCTGACACGATCGGGGTCGCCACGCTGGTTCCCGTCAGTGCGGCTGTTGCCCCACCAGGGGCCGCTCCAACGACGTTCTCTCCGGTGGCCAGGATCCCGCGAGAGCGATAGAAATTGCCCCAGTTGCTCGATGCCAGGGGCCGCCCGTCGGAATCCATGGCGCCTACCACGGCCACGGCCGGAATAGCTGCCGGCAGGTGAAGGCACGCACATCCATCGTTCCCCGCCGCGGCGACGATCAGGACGTCATTCGCTGCGCACTCACGAACGACACCGACCAAGACGGGGTCGGCGGAGTCAGAATCAGCAAGCTGCCCCCCGCTGATGTTGATCACGTGTGCCCCGTTTTCCATGGCTTGTCCGATGGCACGAGCCAGGTCGAGCTGCGAGCAGAGGGCCATGGAGCCGTTTGGACCGTCCTGAAAGATCGGGATCAACAGGCCGCGACACTCCGGGGCGATCCCTCGGATCGAGCCGTTGCCCTGGCCGAAGATGAGGCTGGCCACATGGGTACCGTGTCGTGCGGCCACTGGGTGGCTTACGCGCTGAGGGACCAACGTTTCGAGGACCGTCAGGCGAGCATCTGCGAAACACGGATGCTCAAGCTCCACCGGACCGTCGAGGACCGCGACGCAGATCTCCGGATCCCCTGAAGATTCGGACCAGAGGCGCTGTAGGTCGGGGGGGAAGGACGGGTCGGGGGAGACGGACAACGAAGGAGGAAGGTCGGGTTCGACCGGGGTCGAGTCGGTGGGCGACTCGAACGGGACCGTCGACGTATCTGTCGACATGGGCTGGCTAGCCTCAAGGGAGGACCATGGAACCCATCAACCGGCCTCGACACCTCGTGGACCACCCTGGCAAACGGGCGACGAGGCCACCCCCACCCACTTTAGCCGCAACATACCACCCGGACCCGTCAGGGACAAGCAAAATTTGCGGTGGGACGATCCGCCCGCGACATCTCCGCGTAAGCCGGGTCCACAGGCCCGCTTCCGGCGCTTGCCCGCGCCGGAAACCGCAACCTAGTTTCCTTCCCGTACCTATGTCCTCGTGTGTCTCTGGGAGGAAGCGCGCACATGGCGAGAAAGCTCTCCCGACGCGGCGTGGGCCGCGCGGTTCCCCTCACGCTCCTGCTGTGGTTCGCCGCCGCGGCGACGGGGTGTGAAGGCACGGGCAATGGAGAGCCCACGGAGGCAGAAAACCCTCTCCTTCGGCCCGGGCAGTTCACGGAAACCGCCCCTCCTCGCTTCGCGGTGGAGTTCGAAACCACCGCCGGCGACGTCTTGGTGGAGGTCCACCGGGAGTGGGCGCCCATGGGTGCCGACCGCTTCTACAACCTGGTGAGAGCCGGCTACTACGACGACACCCGAATCCACCGCGTCGTACCCGGGTTCATGGCCCAGTTCGGCATCCATGGGGATCCGTACGTCAACTACGTGTGGCGGGACGAGTCACTCCCCGACGACCCCGTGCTCCAATCCAACCTCAGGGGCCGCCTCACCTTTGCCCAGGCTGGCCCGCACAGCCGCACCACCGAGGTCTTCGTGTCCCTGACGGACAATGCGTCCCTGGACGAGGAAGGATTCGCACCCTTCGGAGAGGTGGTGGAGGGCATGGATGTGGTGGACGCCTTCCACGCCGGCTACGGAGACGGACCCCCTCGGGGAGACGGGCCCTACGGAGCCATGGCCCAGGCGCGAGGCAACGAGTATCTGGACGAGGAGTTTCCGGAGCTCACCACCATCGTGCGCGCCACCATCGTCCCGGACGACGGATGAGCCCCTGGGGAAGGAGACCCTCCGAGTAGGACCCGAGACGGAGCCCTGCGCCTCCAGTCCGAACGGGCGGTGGAGCGAGACGGCTGAGTCGTTCCCGCAACCTCACCGACACCTCCCAGCGGAGGTGCGGCTGCCGGTTAAGTGCCTGGTAATCGCCCCATCGTAGGATGTTCTGGGCGACCGGGAACCCGTTCCGGCCCGCCCTGAAACCGGACTCCACAAGGGAGGAGGAACCCATGGTAGGTGAACGCAAGGCGGCTGCGGGTCCCGACCGGACGGCGATGGCGGTACGGTTCGCCGCGGTGGGGTTGATCCTGCAGCTGGCCTGGACATCCGGGGCCCACGCGCAACACCCGCACCAGGCGCCTTCCAGCCCGGCTCCCGGTGCCGCGCAGGGAGCACCCAACGTAGCGTCAGCGGTCATTGGGGCCCGGCCGGCTGAGCCGCACAGGGGAGATCTCCACTACGGCGCCCCCGTTCCCGTCGGTCAGGGAACTGCGCGCACTTTTTTCGTGGTAGCTGACGATGGCTCGACGGAGATGGGAGTGGCCCTCTCGGCAGACGTCATGGAGGGTCTGCCGGTGAATGGCGACCCTTCGGGACTGGTCATGCCCAATGGCCTCAGCACCTTCGCCTATGAACTTCCGATGCCGGACGTCAACCCCACCGGCTATCGGCATGTAACGTTGGACTGGAACCCCGGGGGCCATGAGCCACCCGGTCTCTACGATGTGGCTCACTTCGACTTTCACTTCTACTTGATCGACCGTGCCACCCGTTTTGGGATCGACCCCGCCCAGCCCGACTTCGCTGAACGGGAGGCCCGTCTCCCCGACCCCTCCATGATTCCGGACCGGTACTTTCTGCCCATGCCCTACGCGGTCCCCGCCATGGGGGTGCATTGGCTGGATGCGGCTGCACCTGAGCTGAACGGGGAAGCCTTCTCTCGAACCCTTCTCTTCGGTTCCTGGGATGGGGAGGTGATTTTCGCGGAGCCGATGATCACGAAGGATTTTCTCGTCTCCAAGCCCTCCCTCACCTTCGAG